>NZ_JTLD01000027.1 GCF_000798815.1 Alistipes sp. ZOR0009
TAAAGAATACTTCGAATAACCACGTTAAAATCAAAATCACCCGCAGGAGTAAAATAGCCTACAGCCCCCGAATATAGCCCCCTTTTAGTCCTTTCATACTCCTCAATCAGCTGCATAGCCCGAACTTTAGGTGCTCCAGTCATGGATCCCATTGGGAAGCACTCTCTGACAACATCTACAGGCGTAAATCCATCCGCGACTTCAGATTCAACAGTCGATATCATTTGAAAAACCTGCCGAAACGGATATATGCCAAATAGTTCACTAACCACAACGCTACCATCCTTCGCAGTCCGAGAAAGATCATTTCTAACCAAATCCACAATCATAACATTTTCAGATTGCTCCTTCTTGTTATTTCTAAGTTCCTCCCTCAATGTAGCATCCTCAACCTCATCGACACCTCTTCTAATAGTTCCTTTTATTGGTTGCGAAATGATTTTATTTCCGCATTTTTTTATAAACCTTTCGGGTGAGGCTGAGATTAAATATCGGGTTCTAAACTTGTAAAAGCAGGAAAAAGGCGTGGGAGAAATAGTCGTTAAATCAACATAGGTGGTTATCGGATCGATGGTTGCATTATCGGCATAAAGTTCCTGGCAAAAATTCATCTCATAAATATCACCTCGCAAAATATGCGCCTTAACACGCATCACGGCTGCTAAATAATCATCTTTTGATAACCTACGCTTTATTTCAATCGGAAAATGTCTTTTTGATCTATAGCTGGCCTTCTTAATTTCATTAACCAAAACGCCTTCTTCAATATTAGACTTTACTACACTCCAATCACCATTCCGATCTACCTTAATAATATGCTTTGGATGAAAGAAATGAATATCAGGAAAGCCAATGCCATCAAAATTATTGGAAGAGAGGTTTTCTACAGAATTTTTCAAATCATAAGAGAGAAATCCAAAAGAGTAGCTATTATCCACAAATTTCTGAAGAGACTTAAAAGGATCACTACATCCAGAAATTTCATTTTCGGTATCTGCTGCCAACAAAAGCGAAAAATCGCCCAACTCACTTTGGGCTAAAGAGGAAGCATCCCCATTACCATCCAACAACGTAAAAACATCGAATTGGGAAGCCCAGGAAAGCAGCTGTTTTCTAGCATTCAGCATTGATTTAGAACAATCTTCCATGCCACAAATTTACACAAGAAAACTATTAGTCCCATAAGCTACTCATAAATCACCATATCTGGACGGCTAGGCTTAAAGCCTGACAAACTTAATCTATCCGCTCCAGCAATATCTAAAAATTCGTATGAGCCACCTTTGGGTATATTCGGATAAACAGCCAAACGAATGGAAAATGTTTTAAATGCTAAACGTTCATTCCTTATTCTAATACCAACTCCAACACCATAATAAAGAGGACCATCAAAAACATTATTGCTAAAATGATTCATCCAAGCAAAGTCGGTATAAGCGAAATAAGCCAACTTGAAGCCCCATACCGTATGAGGAGAATAACAAACCGTTTCAAACCGAGCGAACGCTCGCTTAGTACTCCTCACACTATCCGATGTAAAGCCTCGAATTCCGTTTGAGTTTTTAAGATAAATCCGCTCTCCGTAACCACTAAACCTATTGAAACCACCGGTATAGTCTAATCCAACAAACTGCCGAAATCTATACATACCAAGCCGTGCAAGGTTTGAATAGTAAAACAACCCTGCCTTAACTACGCCTTGCTGCAAGCTATCCTTCTTCAAGTATGATCCAACTTCTAGGATGCCAGAACAGTAGCCTAAATTAAAGAAATCCCCTGCAGCAGTCTTAATAGCAAAATATGCTCTATTCCTAAATTCTCCAGATTCAGCACCACCTACAAACTCCAATTTATAGCCGTAAGGAACATCTTCTGTTCTCCCATAACCTAGCAATAGTTTTGTTTGTCGGTACCACTGCTTGGCAAAAGCGACAGAAGTAAGGTAAAACTGCCTATTATGCAATGCATTATTTTTATCTATAGATACATCTCGATCTCCATTAAATCGATACTTTCCGAATCTGGCAGCAACATACAGTTGAAGATTGGTTATATCAAACCGTTCGCGTCCACCTAATGGAAAGCCTTTCCCTAGCCACAAATCATTTACGGTAACCTTTATTTGTGCATCCCTGTTGTCCGATGCAAAATGCGTAAGATTAGAATAGTCCTGCTCTAAAACACCAAAAGCATAGTTGCTTTTAAAGTAGTAATCTTTTTGCATTTCAAATTTCACATCCCGATAATCAAAGTAAGAGGAATAGCCTATTTTCGTTTTAATAATTTCGCGCCCTATGTTATTTATTGTGTAGTACGCCTCACTCCCCAAACCAGGGCTTCGCCTAGTATTATATCGCATTCTAACCAGAATTTCTTGACCCTGGCCAAACGCATTTTCGTCGTATACCTCAAAATATCCTTTATACGTATCTTGCGGCTCTATATGAAAACCGATAGACCAAACATCTTGAACAAAGACATCCAAGTCAACTGAATCGGTCATAGGAACTACCCTCGGAGTAATCATTACGTCTGAGATGTAGGGCAAATTTCGAATAACCACTTCTTTTTCGGAGAGTTCAAAGGGCGCAATTTTATCTCCCGTCCTAATATTTAGCGCCTTATAAAGTAAGCCTTTACTTGTATTCGTGTGAATCTTATTCCCTGTACGTTCAATCCAGTTTCGGTCTTCTTCAGGAGTGCGACTTGTTAAGGTTGCTCCAAAAACATCAACATTGTTTATTTTTATATTTCTAACAATGCGTCCTCTATAGCTATTTAGATATTCCCTTCGACTTAAATCCATCTGATTGGTATCAGGTTTCCCCGCAAAAAGCCAAGTTCGAAGATGTTCCGTAATAAGGTTCGACTTCCCCCTATTCATCCCCTTCAAGATGCGCTTATTTTGTTTTAGAAAAAGAAACTCTAAAGAATCTGAAACATGAATAACAGTGTCCCTACTAACAACAATCACCCGCCCCCCTAGTGAAACTCGATTGGGAGCCTTAATGAAGATCGAATCTCCTCTATACACTCCTCCAAAGCCCCCCAGTGGGAGTAAAACGAATGTAAAAACAACTACAAAGAGGAATCGGTGCATAAAAGACATCTATTTTCATCTCCAAAAAACTAAAATACAACTTTATCTAATTAAATTATCAAACAATAAAAAAGAGAAGCAAAAGCTTCTCTTTATTTAGCAAATTTTTTAGTGCTAACTTCTACTTTCAAAATAAAGAAGTAAAATTCATCGTCCAAATTAATAAACTGATAGTTTAACTTCTCTTCCGTTTTACGAGCAATATCTATCAACCCTAAACCGGCTCCCCCTTTTTCTGTTAAAACGCCCTCCTTCATTTGTCGTTTATACATTTCTTTCAGCTCTTCCTTCGTGGCATTATTAACCTCAATAATAGCATTTTCAAGGTGCTCACGATGCTTGGCATGAACCTTATTAGACGTAATCACGTAGTAGGTGTCGTTCTTTTTCCCGATTATAAAAAGGCCACTCCCGGTATGGCTTGTTTTACTAAGCTCATCAGAGTGCTTATTCATATTCTGCAGGGTTTCCACCATAACATGAAAAACTTTCCGCTGAACCGAGCGCTCCTCGCTATTCCGCTCCATATTAGATTCGGCCATGGACGTAAACATTCGTGTAATCTCATGGCTAAACTCACCGAGATATACCAACGAAAATCCATTTTCTATCATCTCGTCGTAAATATTCGAAATCGACTTGATGAACGTAAAGGTTAGATTCATATTCCCATATTCTTATTAATTCCCAAAAAGAAGGGGATTCTTTCCGAATCCCCGTTCCGATTCAAACTATCTTAAAGCCCTACGTGTTCTGCTCCCTGTATAAAATTCAGATCTCGTGGGATATGCTTTCCGTCTATTTTTTTCAAAGCCTTCTGCAAACTTGCAGAAACAACGCCTTTTGCCTGAGCTCGCTTTACCGCACCTTCGTAATCTCCATTACCCTGCAGCAACAATATTTCTTTCGACAATCCTCTAATTGCACTTTTCATTCTCGACTCATTTACATGATAATAACCAGTTTGAGAATTCAAATAAATAGCTCCATGATCGACAAAATAGTTAAAAGTTGCCATATTCGCCTTACCATGCGAACTTGCAGCCCCAAATCGAACCGAACGAAAAATTCCAGAGACAAATGTAACATAATTCTCCATTAACGATTTTCTAGGCAATGCTTTCATTTTTACCAGTTCTCCAATCATATAGAGCCCTAGAATATCTGCCTTATTCTCCTCCAATGCGCTATACTGCTCTTTCAAAGCGGAACGTACCAACCCCTTCTTATTTATTGTGGCCTTAATTCCCAATCCGTGAGCAACCTCATGAAACATCGTATTTTGAAAAAACGCATTAAAAGTTACAAACTTAGACTGATCTGGATCAATAACAACTTCTGAAATCGGCTTTACAATTGCATCGAATTTTGCTTGCATTACATTTTTCAGCATCAACTTTCGACTACCCTTCTTAAGTTGAACTCGAGAGTCGTTTGGAAGATTAATTGCAATTGTTTTACTCGCCGAATTACAATCTCCAGCATAGAAAATAGCCTCATACACACCAATATCAGAACCCTTTCCAGGAACCTCCTTCTTGTATCGAGATGAAACTGGCAGAGATTTCTGCAGCTTTGGTAAATATTTTATAAATTGATTATAAAACTTCGTTTCTTTTTGATTCTTTATGAGCATATACGCCTCATACGAAGTTTTATAGTTGTACAACTCATCCTCATAATTTTCGATTGGCCCAATAACAAAATCAATATTTGTCGATTTCATGTCCATCCAAGCCAAATCGCTCTCGTAGTACTTATCTGTACGAAGCGCTTTCGCTCTCAAAGAGAGGTACTTTTTCAGCTGCTTATTTTCAGCAAGCTGCGCTGCTTGCTCCAGCAATTTTACTATTTTATTGATTTTATCGCTATAAGCAACATGGTAAGGAACCGATGCAAGCTGTCCTGCTTCATCTCTTCGAATCAGCGTATACTCACTTGCCTTTTCTGATGAATCCCAGCCGTCAAACTCATCCTTTGTCATGTTGGTTGGATAGAAGTTTGCTCCCAATGGCTTTTCTCCAAATCCTAAAATAAAAGGCTTATTCCCATCTAGCCGATCCCAAGGTCCATAATTAATTTTAATGAATTTCTTGGCGGCATTCCCTTTTACAGTATCCAATATGCTTTCTTTTTCTCCAAATGCCTGTAACCAAAAAATGTCGTCAACTAGCCTGCTGGCTTCAAACAGTTTTGATAAAATTTTACGTTCTTTGGCTGAAAGGTGACTAATATCGGCTGTTAATTTAAAATCAGCATATTCATCAACCTTTGCCTGCAGCAAGCTATCCCGAACCACTTTAGGATCTACCGCTTCTTTTTTCTTTTCATTGTTATTTCCTCCACAAGAAATCAGAAGTATGGAGGCAAATGCAACGCTGAAAAGGAGAATTCTTTTCATTAGAATATTGTTATTTTTAGCAGTCATGAAATGAGCAAAAGCAAATTTCGTTGATTTACCATTGTTTATTACGATACCAAAACAAACACCCTAACCGTTAATGTCATCAGAGTTAAACTTGTAACCAAGCCTTTTCCCTGTTTGCATTTTCGAGTTTTCGATCTTTGTATTCATCTGCGAAACTGACGCTATTTTGACAGTATCATACGGAGGCACCAAAAGATCAAATTCCAGCGAATAAGTTATAGCCGTTTCTACAATTTTCTTAATCGCGTCCAAAGTTATTGGAGTGCTTCCAAAATTATTATAAAGAAACGCCATCTGGCGCTTACCCTCAACGAAATAGTTCCGATCTTTATTGATAAAGATTCGACCTATAAGGTAGCCCAGATCATCTAACCGGTTATACTTAAACGAATCTGTTAAAAAGTTGTAGACGTTAATAACTCCGCACAACGCATTTAACTTATCATTCTCTACGTAAGATGTTTTCCAAACAAGGTGATCTCGATCAAACTGAAAAACATTTGTATGCATACTAAAAATCAGAAGATCTTCGGCTACTCGAATTTCGGCTTCAAATTTTCCACGATCACGATACTCTAACTTTAGCCTTCGGTCAACACCTGAAAGTTCCTCGTTAATATCGTTTGTAAGTTCGTTTAAAATCTCCTTAAGTTCATTAAATACCTCGAAGGTATTATCAAAAATCTTCTGCTTAACATTAGTCTTTTGCTTAAGAATATCGGTGATAGCCCCAAGCTCTTGCATACTTTTCAGCGGATCTGAGTCCATTATTTACCATTTTAGTTCTAGGCTAAAATATAAAAAAAAGAAAAAAGGAATAACACCTATTCCTTTTTTCTTCCTATTTTGATTCTACCTAGTATGATCTAGCTATAATTACACGCTGTTTTGAGGGCTTTCCGGTAACCATACACGCCCCTTCTTCCATTTCTCCATCTAAAGGAATACAACGAATTGTCGCTTTGGTTTCCTCCTTTATTAAGGCCTCTGTTTCAGCCGTTCCATCCCAATGACAAAGGAAAAAACCGCCCTTTTCATCAAGCAAGCGCTTAAACTCATCGTATGTATCAACCTTGGTTGTCTTTTCCTTTCTAAGTGCTAAAGCCTTATTGAAAATATTCTGCTGAATTTCTTCTAACAGATTTTCAATATAATCAGCAATACCATCTTGTGGCAGCGCCTGTTTCTCCAAGGTGTCTCGACGTGCAATTTCAATTGTTCCGTTTTGAAAATCTCTAGGTCCCATTGCCACACGAACAGGAACTCCCTTTAACTCGTACTCAGCAAACTTAAATCCGGGTTTAAAGTTATCCCTATCATCTAGTTTAACCGAAATACCTTTCTTCTCAAGCTCCTTTTTAATCTCCTTTAATCGACTGCTGATAGCCGCAAGCTCTTCTGCCCCTTTATAAATAGGAACCATAACAACCTGTATTGGAGCCAACTTTGGAGGCAATACCAAACCATTATCATCTGAATGGCTCATAATCAAGGCCCCCATCAAACGAGTTGAAACCCCCCAAGAAGTAGCCCAAACATACTCCTGCTTTCCTTCTTTTGTTGTGTACATTACATCAAAAGCCTTTGCAAAGTTTTGGCCAAGGAAGTGCGACGTTCCAGACTGCAATGCCTTACCATCCTGCATCATAGCCTCTATAGTATAGGTTTCCACGGCACCGGCAAAACGTTCACTAGCAGATTTACGTCCAATTGTTACAGGAACACCCATCCAATTTTCAGCAAAATCAGCGTAAACATTAATCATACGCTCGGTCTCCTGCAAAGCCTCCTCATAGGTTGAGTGAGCAGTATGGCCCTCCTGCCATAAAAATTCTGCAGTACGAAGAAAAAGGCGTGTTCTCATTTCCCAACGAACAACGTTAGCCCATTGGTTGACTAGGATTGGAAGATCTCGATACGATTGAATCCAACTTTTATATGTATTCCAAATAATAGTTTCGGAGGTAGGACGAACGATTAGCTCTTCTTCGAGTTTGGCATCCGGATCTACAATCACACCTTTACCATTTTCGTCATTTTTTAAGCGGTAATGAGTCACCACGGCGCACTCCTTTGCAAAACCTTCAACGTGCGCAGCCTCCTTGCTTAAAAACGATTTCGGAATAAATAACGGGAAATATGCATTTTCGTGGCCAGTATCTTTAAACATCTGGTCTAACGTACGTTGCATTTTTTCCCAAATGGCGTAGCCGTAAGGCTTTATAACCATGCAACCTCTAACTGCCGAATTCTCAGCAAGGTTCGCTTTCAGTACAATATCATTGTACCAAAGAGAATAATTCTCCGATCGTGGAGTTACTTCCTTTGCCATGCGACTTTGGTATGAAATTTGCTTAATTTTTATAAGATTTGTGAACGCAAAATAAGCAAATAAAATTGGTTTCTCATAAAACGCTGGAGGTTCATTATGAAAGCTTTAAAATTATTCACATTGCTGGGCTTAGTTTCTCTACTTGCCACATCGTGCAGTTCAAGCATGCGGATGGCGAGTAGCTCTGCAGGAGATGACATCTACTTTGACCCATCACAAGATGCAAGCGGCCAACTAGCCGCAGCTTCTAATGGCAAGCGAGTTCCTATGGATAAATCCTACAGAGACCTTCTTAATGAAACAAACAGAGCAATCTCCGATACTCTTTACGAAGAGTCGGATTCCACGGGAAATCCCTATGCAGACGTACTTGCTGATGACTACGAAAAAGCAAAACGAAACAGGGAACTTGGCTTGAGAGACCCTTGGAATGGAATGTCTACAAACGCAGCCTATTCGCAAAATATGTGGTACGCCACTGCATACGACCCTGCTTTCTATAACGTAATTGTTATGGGAAATACGATTTGGGCCGAACCTAAATACATTTCATCAATGTTTGGCTACCCCTATAATAGCCCATATATCAACTTCGGATCTTACTACAGCCCATGGAGAAACAGCTGGAACTACTCCTTCAATTTTGGATTTGGATGGGGATGGAGTTCGAACTGGGGATGGGGATATAACAATTGGTACGATCCTTACTGGGGCGGTTACTACGGTTGGAACTCCCCTTGGTATGACACACCTCATCACCACTACCACTCCAATTACTTCAGAAGAGACGTTGTATACGGCCCCATGAATGGATATGACAACAAAAGATACGAAGATAGAACAAGCTACTCGACTAGATCTTACAACAGAGAAAGAAGTAACAATACTTACAACTATTCTCGAGAAAATAGTAGAGAAATAACTTATCGAAGAGAGATGAACAGAGATGAAAATAGAAACACCCCCTCCTCTTCTAACACTTACTACACGTCCCGAAGACCGTCTAATGTGAGCCAAACTAGGCCTGTTTCGACAGATTACACTCCTACTTACAGCAGACCATCCCGAACTAATCAGCCTGCGTTTAATGAAGGACAAAGAGGATCTGGACAAACCTATGAAAGAAGATCATCCGCAGTGGTTGGGCCTCGTTCAGAAAGAAATTACGACTATAACACACCAAGAAATAACAACACCTATACGCCATCTCGTAGTACTGATTATGGTTCATCTCGAAACACGAATGAATACAATTCTTCAAGGAGTAACTCGACCTATACACCATCATCGTCATCTAGTTCCTCTTCAAGTAGAGACAACTCGGGAGCGACTAGAAGTGGAGGTAGAAGGTAAAACCTTATCATAAAAAGTAAAATAAAACATCACAAACTAAACAACTATCTATATGAGATTTCGCATTATTACGATTGCAGCCTTTAGCATGCTTGCAAATCTCGCTCTAGCACAAAATGAGACAGACGTATTTCGTTTCTCGCAAACTTACATGAAAGGCTCTGCTAGATTTACAGCTATGGGAGGAGCTTTTGGGGCATTAGGAGGGGACATCTCTTCCTTCATGATAAATCCTGCAGGTGTGGGTGTTTATAGAAGTTCTGAATTTACTTTTTCGACGGGGATTTTTAACTCTAACATAAAAACGGAATTTAACGGAACTAAGACATTTGACAACCATACCTCCGTAAACATAGGAAATACAGGAATCGTGTTGCCTTTATATTCTAATGCAAGTACCCCCATTAAAAATTTTAACATTGGAATAGCCTATAATAGAGTTAACGATTACAATATGAATAGCGCTCTTTATGCGCTTAACAACAAAAACTCCATGCTAGACTTTATTAACGAATGGAGTTTTGGATTAAAAACATGGGCCATAAAAGGCAATTTCAGAGACTTAAATATTTTAGATTGGCGCTCAAAATTAGCATACGAAACCCAACTTTTAGAACCAAAAGACAATAATAATCCAGATAATACGGAATATTACATTCCTCTAAACAAAGGGGATTTAGTATATCAAAATCAATGGAACGAAGTCCGAGGATTCAATGATCTAATTAACATCACCTTCGGAGGCAATGCAATGGATGTTGTTTATTTTGGAGGGTCTTTTAACATTACAAACATCAACTTCCACTCTGTAAATACAATAAGTGAGTCTGCTCAAAAACAGAATACCTTTAACTTTGATTTTTTCAACTATGATCAAATTTATAATGCATATGGAACGGGGTATTCTCTAAGTCTTGGCGTAATACTTAAACCAATCCAAGAAATCCGAATTGGGGTGTCATATCAATCACCAACATGGACTTTTATAGACCAAGACTACTTCGCTTTTATGAATTCTAATTTCAACACCAAAGGCAGCGAAACTCCCTCCGCTGAGTTTAGTTATAGAATAAACAGCCCCCAGCGTTTAACAGGAAGCATAGCTGCAGTCTTAGGAAAATTTGCAATCATAAGTGCAGATTTCGATTGGATTAACTATAACAATATGAAATTAGTACTAGATAGAGACCTAAGAAACAACGAAAATAAAGTCAACAATATAATTAAAGACAATTACAAGAACTCTTTTAACTACAGATTTGGAGCAGAGTTTAAGTTAGATAACAACTTTTCCCTTAGAGGAGGATATCAATATTACCAGAATCCGACAAAAAAGGGACTTGTTTCCGATCATCCATATAATTTTTTTGCAATTGGTAATAAAAATAGTTTGTTTTCGGATTTAGACAACAACACGCCTACTCAGGTATATTCAACAGGAATTGGTTACAGAACTCGATCATTCTTTATTGACTTTGCATATAGCCTCACAAAACTAAAAAACAATTATTCTTTATATGATTTTTACGATGAAGTCAACGATCCTCAACAAGGTAATACTATAATAGACATCTACTCAGGTACAGCAACGCAAAACATCAACAAAAACGCCTACATACTTACCGTTGGATTTAAGTTTTAGGCAATTTATAGCATAAAAAAGGCGAGTATTTTACTCGCCTTTTTTTATGCTCCGTTCCAATACTGATTTTGCAAAAGGGCCTTCGTTAAAAAGTAAATCTAGAATAGAAAGATTTGGCGTAAAACCGTACCTATCTTCAAATACCTGGTAGTACTCAACAACATTAAAAAAAGAATCATCCTCCAACTTAGCACTTTTCGGTGAAAGAGTAAACCTATAATCTAGATCTTTTAGATATTCTTTTTCAAAGCAAACTGTAAATAAAATGGATGGTTTTATGCCAATCAACCTTAAAATGCAAGCTAACAAATCTGTATTAAAATCAAGTAGTAAATCATACTTCGTATTATAGAAGATTTTAAGATCATCAATGTAGTGCTCGTAATACGGTGAATTTCGATAAGCTGATTCTATCGACTTAAAATGATTTTTTTGCCACGGTAAATCGTAATCAATCCTAACCTCCGAAATTAACGATTTCGTTCCATGTATCTTTACAACTGGTATCGTAAGAGGAAAAGCACCATTTGCAGCAAGAATATTACATCGGTTACGGTAACTCTGCTTTATATAGTTCTCATGAGCTTCAAGAACAACCTCACCCAAAAGGAACTTAGATACATATTGAATCGGCGGGAGATAAGCCGTCGAAAGAATTATTTTTTGCATACAGTCTGATTATGCAGCAAAAGTAACAATCTAATTAAAAACAAACGCTCCTGCGACTTCTCATTCTATAAAGCAAACCCTTTAAAAACATTAGATTCTTCTCGAAGAAAAATCGTTCCATTATACGTAATTCGGCTTCCCCATGAGTTGGAAGACACCGTAACCTGCGCCCGATTGCTTCCTGCATAAAGAGAAACAAAAATAGTTGCATTAATTCCAACTCCTAAAATATAAAACTCAACAGATACATTCCCCTTCTTATCTACAATAACCTTATAGCTGGAAATATTACCATCGAGAGTAATGCCGCCTAACCCGTTATAACCAGCTCTAACAGGAGAGGCCAGCTGCACAGTTCCTCGATCCTTATCAACCATTACAAAGTTTGTTACTCCATTAACCTGATAGGTCATGCCCCTCTTGCTTTGAATGGAATTTGCCTCTAAGACCCAATCGTGGCTATTTAATCCAGCCAATGCTTTCGCATAAAACGTAGAATCGACGATACGCTGCTGCTCTTTTCGAACCTCTTTACGCTCTTTTCTGGTCAAACCTGAACCATTTTGTGCAAATAAGTTTCCTTCGAGAACTAGAATTGCACATATAATTACAATAGTACGTCCCATGAAATAATATTTTTATACCGTTTACATTTATATAAAACAGAAATAGTTAGTCCATTGTTTTAGAGTTAACCGATATTATCAAATTCAACAAACACTAACATTTAAGACTTAATAAGCTTAAGTCTTACGACTCTGGCTTACGTTTTGTTAATAGTCATCTATTCTATTTTTAACCAAACCCAATATATTAACAAGATTTTCAACCAAAAATGGCTGATTCTTGTTAGTAGATACAGAAACTTTAAACATTGTAGTATGACTACTAAAATTACACAGCTACTAATGGTAGCAACTGTTTTCTTATTTTATTCGTGCGGAAACAAAAATCAAAAAGAAAGTTCGGTAGTACGCCCTGTAAGGGTCATCGAAGTAAATCAATCTTACACATTCAAAAAAGATTTTGCCGGCGTTGTTGAATCTAACAAAGTAAGCGTGCTAGGCTTTCGGTTTCCAGGTCAGCTCACCAACCTTATTGTAAACGAAGGCGATTGGCTGAACAAAGGACAGCTAATTGCTCAGCTAGACCCTAAAGATAAACGCCTCCAACTTGATGCTGATAAGGCTGCCTATCTTTCTGCCCAATCGCAATATGAGAGGTACAAAGTACTACTTGAGCGTCAAGCCATTTCGAAGCAGGAATTTGAAGTAGCACAAACATCCTTTGAACGAGCTAAAGCTGTATATGAAAACACCCAAAACTTAGTTACCGATTTGAATCTTTACGCTCCATTTACAGGATTTGTCCTTAAGAAAAGCGTTGAAAACTACCAAACGGTTCAGGCTGGGCAAGAGGTCGTGAAATTTGTTGACCCCAACGATCTAGTAGTTAAACTAACACTTGCCGACAAAAATCTAGACTACCTCCTATCTAAACCAGATTTTACAATCTCTGTAGAGACAATTCCAAACATATCCTTCAAGGCTGAAGTTCGCGACTATGTAGACGCGTCTCCCTACGGATTAGGCATTCCTGTAACACTAAAGATCAACGATCCTCTTTACATCAAATACAGAAATGCTATAAAACCAGGTTTTTCTGTCAACGTAACCATGACCGTACATCAACCAAACAAGCAGAGTGAAATAACAATACCTCTCGCATCTGTCGCTAGCGAAATGGATACCAAGAAAAATTACGTTTGGCTTGTCAACACAACAACAAATACCGTTACCAAGCAGTATGTCCAAATCGGAACGCCAACAAACATTAGCGACGTTACAATAAAATCGGGCTTAAAATACGGAGATGTTATTGTGGTGGCAGGAGTACAACAAGTCGCCGAAGGACAGAAGGTAAAAGTATTAGCAAACTAAACTAAGATACAATGAATTTACCTAAATATTCCCTTGACAACAGAAAGGTCGTTTACTTTTTTCTTCTTATCCTAATTGTAGGAGGAGTATACGCTTTTCAGGCATTAGGAAAAAAAGAGGATTCTCCTTTTGTCATCAAACAGGTCGTGCTAACAACCCAATATCAAGGCGCTACCCCCATCGAGGTTGAAAAACTTGTAACAGAACCAATTGAAAGAGAGTTACAATCTCTTCGTAGAACAAAAAAAATCAAATCGGACTCCTACTATGGGATGTCTAAAATAACCATAGAGTTAGATCCCTCGACTCCAGCAGAAGAAATCCCTCAAATGTGGGATGAACTTAGAAGGAAGGTAATGAACATTGAGCCAAAACTTCCAGCTGGAGCCTCGAAAATTATGGTTGGTGATGACTTTGGAGATGTATATGGCATTTACTATTCGCTAGTTATCGATGACGGCTTTACATATGCTGACGGACGTAAATGGGCTGAATTCATAAAAACGAACCTAGTCCCAATTGAGGGTGTTGAAAAAGTTCAACTAACAGGCATTCAAACAGAAGTTGTTAACCTTTATATTCCTATATCCAAATTGGCAAACCTTGGAGTAGATCCAAATATTATTGTTCAGACTTTACAGTCTCAAAACAAAGTCGTCAATACCGGAGAGAAAGACGCCAATCAATTACGCATAAAGGTTGTAACCAATGGAACTTTCAAGAGTTTAGATGATATTCGAAACCAAGAAATAGCAACACCTACCGGGCAAGCCTTTAAAATTGGAGATATTGCAACTATAGAAAAAGGATATCTAGATCCGCCTTCAGTTCTAATGCGAGTTAATGGGAAAAAAGCCATTGGAATTGGCATCGCTACTGCAATGGATAAGGATGTTGTTGCCACAGGGAAAGAAGTCAGAGCCAAGTTGGATCAAATTATGCCTCAAATCCCTGTAGGCCTATCGCTTGAGCCTATTTACTTGGAAGACGTAATTGCAAACGACGCCAACAATGGTTTTATTATCAACCTATTAGAATCTGTTGCCATCGTTATAATTATAATAATGCTAGTAATGGGAATGCGAGCTGGAATTATAATAGGATCCTCGCTCCTATTTGCCATCGGTGGCACATTACTAATTATGCAGCTGATAAGTGTTGGACTAAATAGAACCTCCTTGGCTGGTTTTATCATTGCGATGGGAATGCTCGTAGACAATGCAATTGTAGTTACAGATAATGCCCAAGTTGCAATGAAAAAAGGAGGTGGAAAAATAAAATCGATCATAAATGGAGCAACCGGACCTCAATGGGGCCTTTTAGGGGCAACTCTGATTGCAATATTCTCTTTCTTGCCTCTCTATTTGGCTCCTTCGGCTGTTGCTGAAATCGTAAAACCCCTTTTCATTGTAATTGGGATTTCTCTTGGATTAAGTTGGGTTTTAGCTCTAACACAAACCCCTCTATTCGAAGACATCATTCTTAAAGAAGAAAAAGGTGAAGAAAAAGACCCGTATGATACTAAGTTTTATAATAAATTCTCCCGCATCATAACTAAGATGATTAAATTCAAATACCTATCAATGGCAATCGCCTTTGGAGCATTTGTATTTGCATTAGTTATAATGAGCCTACTTCCTCAAAATTTTTTCCCAAATATTGACAAACCTTACTTCCGTGCTGATTTATTTCTACCAGAAGGATATAGCATTTACGAAACTGAGAGAAATATAAAACAAGTTGAAAATTATCTCTCAGCCCAACCTGGAGTAAAAAAAGTATCAGCATCGTTAGGCTCGTCTCCTTTGAGATATTACCTTGCTAGCTCCTCTTTTGGCCCGAAACCAAATTTTGCAAATGTACTTGTAGAACTTCATTCCTCTGATTCCACAAAAGCGATTGAAGATCGATTTGCAAAATACATGCGAGACAACTACCCTGATATTCTCACACGCTCTTCGCTATTCAAATTATCTCCGGCAGTTGAATCGGCAATTGAGATTGGATTCATTGGCGATAACATAGACACGCTAACAGTTCTTTCCGAAAGAGCCCAAGCGCTAATGAGAAAAAATCCAATTGTAACAGATGTCCGTTCAAGTTGGGGCAATCGAATACCAGTCTTAATTCCCGAATACTATGCCGCTAAAGGATATCGGCTGGGAGTTGGTAGAACAACGATGGCAAATGGATTAAAAGTAGCAACAACAGGTCTTCCTATCGGCGATTATAGAGAAGATGATCAAACAATGCCGATACTGCTTAAAAGTGACAATATAAACAAGATGCCCATTAACCAAATTAGGACCCTACCTATTTTTTCAACAAATGGCAAGGTAATTCCTTTGGAGCAAGTTGTTGACACTTTTAAACTCAACTATGACATTAGCGTATTAAAGCGGTATAACAGAGAAAGAATCATTCTTGCACAATGCGATCCTCTACGAGGAGGAAATACGCACGAAGCGTTTGCTTCCGTATGGAAAGACATGCAGGAAAAAATAGCAATCCCAGAAGGTTATCAAATGAAATATTTTGGAGAACAAGATTCTCAAGACGAATCAAACTCGTCCATTGGGGCTAACGTTCCTCTAATGTTCTTGCTCATGTTCATTATCCTTCTTCTGCTTTTCAGGAACTATAAGCAACCAACAATTATTATGCTAATGCTTCCACTCATCTTTATTGGGGTTGTGCTGGGATTAGCAACATTTGGTAAGTCGTTAGATTTCTTCGCAATGCTTGGAGTTCTTGGCTTAATCGGCATGAACATAAAAAATGCGATTGTGCTAGTAGACCAGATTAATATCGAAAATGCAGAAGGAAAACAACCTCTTGATGCGCTCATTTCTGCCACAAAATCTAGGATTGTACCTGTTACGATGGCCTCTGGTACCACAATTCTAGGCATGGCACCTCTTCTATTTGACGCTCTATTTGGAGGTATGGCTGCTGCTATTATGGGAGGCTTACTAGTAGCATCTCTTCTTACTCTGTTTGTACTTCCTGTTACCTACGCGATTTTTTATAAAATTAAAGCCTAAAAGATGAAAAGGATATACATAGCACTCCTAGCTGGTTGTATTTTTATGACTACAGCAAGTGCGCAAAAACTTACAAATGGGGACTACAAAGAAAAAGTTCTAAAATACAGCAACCATATAAAAAGTGCACAACAAAATATGGATGCTGCTAGCTTCGGGACTAAAGTCGCTAAAACGAACTATCTTCCTAATATTAGCGGTTCTGGAGCATACAACTACCAATTCAACCCAGCACCTTTATCATTAGGGGGTACCAGCATTGACATGAAAAAAGCTGGATACGATGCACAAGTAGGCATAATTCAAAACATCTATTCAGGGGGAGGAGTTCTGAATCAAGTGAAAGCAGCAGAGACACAAGAAGAAATTGCTGCTCTTGCAAAAAGTCAAACAGTTGAAAGCATTAATTATCAAGCAGAAATTCAATATTGGACAACCTCTGCCTACTCCGAAATGCTCAAGGTCGCTCAAAAGTATGTAACAATAGTTGGAGAACTTGGTAGCATTATTCGAAATCGATTTGAGATGGGTGCCGCAAGTAAAAAAGACCAGCTAATGGTAGATACTCGCCTTAAGGAGGCAGAACTACAGCTAAGTTACACTACAAAAAACTATCAAATTGCAGTGCAAAACATGAATATTCTGATGGGAGAACAACCTAGTAAAGAAATAGAATCACTAGATTCCATCTCAACATTTATTTCTTTAGCACCCAATAGTCCCCTTGATTCCATTCTGAGTAATAGAGCTGACTATCAAATTGCAGAAAAAAGTATCTCATTACAAAAATATGCAACCAAGGCAACCCTATCAAAATATTACCCTCAATTAGTAGCAGGTGTCAAAGAAACATGGGGAACATCAGCCATAAACATTAATGGCAACACGAGATTTGCAACAATAGCCTTTGCCCAACTTAATGTACCGATATTCAATTGGTTTCAAAGAAACAAAGTTAAATCTCAAAATGTAGCCTTAATTCAATCACTTGAAAGTCAAAAAGCAATTGTTGTTGATAATGCCAAAAGCGAATTAAACAATGCCATAACTTCATTAAAACAATCCTACAAACAAATGGAAGTTTCTAAAGTAAACCTAAGTTATGCCACTCAAAGTTTAGAATTAAACACCTACAGCTACGAGCAAGGCCGAATTGGAATACTAGATGTGCTATCAGCACAAATATCATGGATGCAAGCATACACCAATACAATAAATGCTCATCTGAGTAATAAAATTGCCATTGCAAGCTATAAAAAAGCACTTGGCAATCTTAACGA
>NZ_JTLD01000028.1 GCF_000798815.1 Alistipes sp. ZOR0009
GGCAAACGAGCTCGGTTGGAACACTTCGCAGCTGCGGAGAGCGGCAAACGATGTCGGTTGGGTAACTCCGCATATGCGGAGAGCGGCTAGGGCGGCTACTCGAGCAGCTGGTTGGCCTCGTCGTCGCCTATCTGCTCTATCCCCTTTAGCTTTTGCTGTATGACACGGGTGCGCACGCCCACCAGCGAGTCGAGGTCGTTGGTGGCCTGGTTTAGGCGGTTCTTGGTCTTTTCGAGCACGTCGCCAAACTTGGTGAACTCGGTTTTTACCGCCGCCAGCAGCTTCCACACCTCGTTGGAGCGGCGCTCGATGGCCAGCGTTTTAAAGCCGAGCTGGAAGCTGTTTAGCAGCGCCGATATGGTGGTGGGGCCGGTAACGATGATGCGGTGGTTGCGGTACACCTCCTCCACCAGGCTGCTGTTGCGCACCACCTCGGCAAAGAGCCCCTCTACGGGCAGGAACATGATGGCAAAGTCGGCCGTTTGGGGCGGGTAGATGTACTTCTCGGCGATGGTTTTGGCGTTTTGGCGGATGCTGGCGGCCAGCAGGCGGGTGGCCTCCTGGATGTCGGCGGCGCCGCCCGACTCGTAGGCGTCGAGCAGGTGGTGGTACACGTCCATCGGGAACTTCGAGTCTACGGGTAGCCACAGCGTTTGGTCGTCGGCCTTGCCGGGGAGCTTAATGGCAAACTCCACCACCTCGCGGCTGCCCTCCTTTACGGCCACGTTTTGGGCAAACTGGCTGGGGGTGAGGATCTGGTTCAGGATAACGCTGAGCTGGATCTCGCCGAATATGCCGCGCGTTTTTACGTTGGTAAGCACCTTTTTGAGGTCGCCCACGCCGTTGGCCAGCTCGTGCATCTCGCCAAGGCCCTTGTGCACCATCTCCAGGCGCTCGCTTACGAGCTTAAACGACTGCCCCAGGCGCTCCTCGAGGGTGCGGTTCAGCTTCTCGTCTACGGTTTCGCGCATGCGCTCGAGCATGGCGTTGTTGTCCAGGCGCATCTTCTCCATGCGCTCCTCGTTATTTTTGCCGATGTACTGCAGCTGCTGGTTGATGGCCACCGTCAGGGCGCTAAACGACTGGGTTTGCTCCTGGCGCCCCTGGCTCGATAGGCGGTTCAGCTCCTCGCGGTTGCGGCGAAACTCCTCGCGCAGGGCCTCCTCCATTTGGCGCAGGTCGCTTTTGATGGCCGCCTCGAAGGGCTGGCGGTTTTTTAGGCGCAGGTAGATGGCCGCCGTAATGGCGATGGCAACGAGGTTGCCTACAATCGAAACGGTAAGTGCTGCTTCCATGTTTTGGTGGCTTGTTGGTAGCGGGTTGCTGGTTTTACTTGCGATGTTGTAGCAAGATTAGTGAAAAAATGGCGAATTCGTGCAGCGTTTCGTCCTATTTGATCGTATGGATAGCCGAACGGGTAGCCATACGGTTTGGGGAGCGGCGCTGCTGCTCCCCGCACGGGCTACCCTTCCGTAATAAGAAGTACTATGCAGCAGATGCTAAGGTTGATTTTAGGGATGGCCTGCGCGGCGACGCTGGCCTGCGCATGCGCCAAGGAGCGGCCTAGGCCTCCAAAGCCCCATGGCGATACCCTACTTGAGGTGTCTCGGGTAGACGACTGCCTGGCCTGCACCGACGAGCCCAGCGGGGCGTTCATCATCACCAAGGCGGTGGTGCGCAGCGGCCAGCTGAAGCTTCGGCTACGCTACCTGCCCTACGATGGGCCCGAGGCCTTCCACCTTTACTGTAATAAAGGGTATGGGCATCGCGGCGATACCATCTTTGCCAACGTGGCCCTATACCGCCACCAGCAGGGTGGCTACTCCACCACCTGCGTTGCCGACTCGGTGGCGGTGCCGCTTTCCGAGGTGGTGGTGCCTGCTGACGAGCCTGCCGCATCGGTGGTGGTGCTGTCGGTGGCCAACCGCAGCAACCCCGGGCAACGGGTGCGGCTGGTAGTAAAAGGGGGGGAGGCAACATGGCGTGGCCGCTAGCTGCATCGGCATACAGGATTTACCCCCACTCACGCTTCTGGCATACGGCAGCTTGGTGCTCCGTAGGCCAGAAGCTATATTTGCATCCGTTTTTAAAGTATATAGTAATAGGTATTATTTACCAAATAGCGAAAAATTAGGGGGTGGACGAGGCTACTGAACGTATTATAATGGGATGCCAAAAGGGGGATGCCAAAAGTCAGGAACGGCTTTACATGGCGTACTATAGGTACGCTATGTCTATTGCGCTGCGGTTCTCGGCAAGTATGGAGGATGCGCGCGAAATTGTAAACGATTCTTTTGTAAAGGTTTTTAAAAAGATTCAGCTGTTTGATAAAGGGAAGGAGTTTAGGCCCTGGCTGCGCCGGATAGTGGTCAACTCCTCCATAGATAGGTATCGCGCCGACTTAAAGGAGTGCGGCGATGCGTGCAGCCTCGATCTGGCCGCCAGCTATACCGACAACCTCAGCTGTCTCGACGATTTGAATGCTCAGGATATTATATCGCTCATAAATAGGCTTCCGGAGAACTACCGCATACCGTTTGTGCTGTACGAGCTCGAGGGCTACTCGCACGCCGAGATTGCGGTATCGCTAAATATAAAGGAGTCTACCTCCCGGTCTAACCTAACACGTGCCAAGCAGCAGCTGCAGCAGCTGCTCCAAAACCAGTATTCCTATGAAAGACATTAATCCGATGAACCAAAAGTGGAAGGAGACGCTTGAGGAGTGGACTCCCGACGTGGAGATTGAGGGGTGGGACGATGTGTCGGCTCAAATTCCCCGCGGGCGGATGGTGGCTCTTAAGGGAGTGGTGCAGCGGGCTGCGGTAAGGGTTTGTCAAAGTCTCCAGCGGTTTTGGCTGCTGGGCTTGGGCGGGCTGGTAGCTGTTGGCGTGCTGGTATATGTTGGCCACAACGATTCGCCAGCCAGCATTTCGAAGTCGGGTGTTTCGGGCTGCCATAGCGCTGCCGCTTTGCCTGCGGATTCGGCTTTGGCACAGTCAACCTTAGAGGATGGTGCTGCCACTAAGGCTGCATTGGCTACGGGCAATCCTGCCGCAACAAAGGTTGAGGATTCCGAGCATCATATAGCCGTTAACACGGCACCACATCATAAAGCACAGGGAATGGCTGATACCTCTACCAACCGAGCCGTTGCTGCGGTAGAGGCGGGTAGGCCAGCTGTTGCTAGCCGCTACGTAGCGCCGCGTGGAGCAAAAGCACGCGTTGCGGGCAAGCGCTCTGCCTTAGCCGACGGTAGCGCCTCGCAAGAGCAGGAGCAGGGGATAGGCCGTAGCGCTGCTGGCACGGCAGTGGGCGTTACTCAAGCCGCATCAACCCTAACTTCGGATACGAAGGATAGCGTTGCCCTTTTTCCTATAGCTTATCCTAGCGCGGTTAGGCTATACGTTGCCAACCCTTTTACCACCAATACGCTGCTACCAGCCTACGCCAAGGGCTTTCTGTTTTGGTGGAAGGTGTCCCGAATGTGGGGCGCCAACCTAAGCCTTCAGCGGTCGGTTGCGGGCAGCGGTGGCTTTACCATCCTATCCGCCGACGTGTTTAAGGAGTATCGGTACATGAACCGCATCGGGCTGCGCTTTGATGCGGGCTTAAGCTTGGCCCATAAGTCGGAGCAGTTTCTCGATACGGTTGGTAGGCCAGATACCTTGGTGTACAATAGAACGGTTGATATCGGCTATATCTTCGCTGGCTTTGATGCCACCACACGCCTATTCGAAAGCTACAAGGGGCGCTTGGATGCCTCGTTGGGTGCGCGAATGCTCTTTTTTGGAAGTGGCAGCGGGAGGAGCCCTCTTTCTGGGTTTGGGGTTAATCCGGTAGGTGCCATTTGCGTTGGCAGCAGGTATAAGTTTAAGCGATTACGCTACTCGCCAACGGTGGGTGTAAAGGCGGAGTACCTGCTAAGGGATGTGTCAGAAATTCGAGGAGGAAGCCTCCTGTTTGGGGCTTCTATAGGGATAGAACTTTAAAAAAAAGGATGCTCAATTGAGCATCCTTTTTTAGTATCTGTAGGCATTTCGAACAATGTCGTCGAGCTTTAAGGTTTTGCGAGAGAAAACGAATTGGCACTTCTGGAAACCGCTGGTTGGCCATCCACCCCACGAAACAAAGTCTCCAGTCGAGTTCTTGTAGTTGTATCGAGCTTGTGTATCGTTATCAAAAGTCCAAATCATGGTGTCCTTTCCGCTAAACTCTACAGCAACATTAACAAACTTGTGATATACGGTTTGCTGCAGAAAGCTTGTGTTTACCCCGAAAATCTTTAGAACATCGATAAGAGATCCGCCACCAGCAATAGCAGTTGCCTGAAGCTTGGCCTCAACGGTAAAGTTGTTTACATTGCCTTCTCCAACAAAAAACTCTGCGGTATTAAACCTTAAGTTGGCATAGTCAAAAAGCTGATCCATCTTAGCCGATGCCTCAACCCATTTCGATCCGCCATACACGATGTAGGTAAACATAGGAGCCATTGTTCCTAGCATTCCGTTATCGTCGGTTAGCTGTATGGCCGTAACAGGGAAGCTGACTTTTTTAGTAATATCTACCCCTTGGGCATCTGTAGCTTGGGTTAGCACCCAAGTCCCTTGCATTTGCTGCTTTGTTGAAGTCTTAAGTAGGTTGTCGAGTTCACAGCTCGAAAAGGTAATTGCAACTACAGCGAGCAGCAATACTCGTTTTAAAATGCTCATCGTTTATTAAAAAATTAATTTGTTGTTTGAGTGGACCGGTTCTTTATTTAAAGGTTGCAAAGATATAATTTTAGCATTAATCTTTTCAATCTGTTAAAAAGAAGAGCCGTTAAGTTCTATTTTGTACTTGATGAGTGCAGTTTTTTTAACCGTGATTAATAGGCTGTGGCCACAGCGTTTGCGGTATACGCTTCGTATGGGGTGGTAAAACATCATTGAATGAAGCGAACAAAAGGATTTGACGGGCTCCGATGCTTGTCTATTATGCTTGTTATTTTGGGGCATGCTCAAATAATCCAGCCGGGCGAAAGCGGATCGTTGCGAGATAACATCTCGTACTACTACTCGGGCGGAGCGGGGGTAACCATTTTTTTTGCGTTAAGCGGTTTCTTAATCACCTCGTTGCTGCTCAGGGAGCGCTCTACCACTGGGAGCATCAACCTAAAGTACTTTTTTATTCGCCGTTTCTTGCGCTTGCTTCCTCCATTAATTCCCTTTTACATCGGGATCGTCGTTTTCATGTCGCTTGGATATATTAGGGAGAGCTACTTAGGCTTGGCTGCTTCCGTTTTTTATGTATATAACTTTATTCCCAAAGCGAAGCTGTTTTACTCGGCCGAGTTGGCACACACCTGGTCGCTTGCCGTAGAGGAGCAGTTCTACTTAACGTGGCCAATTCTACTTCGCTTTTTTAGCAATGCGAAGGTTTACCTTTTTGCGGGTGTGGTGATGCTGCTCTCCATGCTGTCTTTCTTCTTCCTGAAGCTTATTCCGATATCTGCTGGCGGTACTAGCTACCTGCTCGGTGAGGTGTTCTTTACCAGTAGGTGGATTATCCCTGCCATTTCTCCGATTCTACTAGGATGCTTGGCGGCATTTGTATTGCACTACCAATCGGCTTCGGTGTCGGCTTTTTTTACCGCTTCGAGGTCGGCACTTTTGGTTGTCGGATTGCTACTTCTTCCGCTTCTATTTTTAGGAGAGGCTTCCGTTTTGCTTCCGTTGGTATTTTCTATTGGCGTGTGCGCAGCCATTCTTTGGATATCGGTTAACCAGCGTAGTATTTTGGTGCGCTTGCTCGAGTGGGGACCTATTCGGTATGTTGGTTTAATATCGTACGGATTGTATGTGTGGCAGGGCTTCTTCGTTCGCAGCGGACAAGGATTCCTACCCAAAATTTGGCTGCACGATATGCCTTTTAATATTCCTCTTGCGTTTCTTGCCGCTATAGTGTCGTACGAACTGCTGGAGAAACGGGTGATGGCCTATAAGGAAAAGTTCCGGGTTAGTGAGGTTGTTGAGAATGCTGCTGTATGTTTACAAAAGGATGGTGGATTATCCGAAGGTATGCTCCCCGAAGTTCCAAAATCGGCCTCTGTATTAGAAAAGGTGTAGGGACGTTGTTTTTTCATTTTGAGGGGGAATGACGTTATGCTTTTTTCTCTACATTTACACCATCTTGAAAAACTTTTAACCTATGAGGCTTTTGATTTCAACCGTTCTTTCGCTGCTTATAGTTGCAGGATTGAGCACTAAAACTAATGCACAGGAGATGAGTCCAATTCCCTTATCATCAATTCAAAAATTGACTTCGACTCTTGAAGGTAAGTATGGAGATAAGGAGTCGTTTCGTGTTAAGCGCGGGGTAGAGCAGGCGGCAACGCTATGGCGTAGCACCGATGGCTCTGTTGCCGATTTTGAAGAGTTTGTAACTTCGAACTTTATAGCCGATCCTACTAAGCTGGATGAGCTTTTTACCAAGCTTTCTCGTGGCTTTGAGATAATGGGTGGCTACAACCTTCGAATGGCTATGGAGCTAAAGAAACCGTTGGACTTAGATTGGGGACCAATATCTCCTGTCGATGAAATTCTGGGTTCCTTTAATCCAAGCGCGCACATGGCCGACGATTTGTACGCCAATAAGCTGGCATTCCTAGTTGCGCTAAACTTTCCGACCTACTCTCTTGCCGAAAAAACGGCGCTAGGTCCAAAGTGGAATCGTAAGGAGTGGGCTTACGCTCGTATGGGCGATATGTTTACCTCTCGTGTTCCTGCAGAGCTAAAGCAGCGGGCAACCAAGGTGTCGGTAGATGCAGAAAAGTATATCTCGGACTACAACATCTTTATGGGTAACCTTGTAAACGATAAGGGGCAAACTATTTTCCCTGCCGATATGAAGCTTATTACCCACTGGGGGCTGCGCGATGAGCTGAAATCGAACTACTCGGATAAGAAAACGGGGCTAGAGAAGCAGCAGATGGTTTATGCCGTAATGAAGCGCATTATCGACCAGTCGATACCCAACGATGTGGTTAACTCTGGCAAGTATAAGTGGAATCCTAAAACAAACGTTGTTACCGAAAATGGGAAGCCTGTAAATGCGGCGTCGGAGCCAGATAAGCGTTACCAAGTTTTACTCGACAACTTTAAGGTGACTAAGGAGTTTGACCAGTACTACCCTGGAAAGCCAACCTTCCTTCAAAGCAACTTTGAGTACAGCATGGAAATTCCTCAAGCCGATGTAGAGCGTCTTTTCCGTCAGTACGTATCCTCTCCCGAAATTCGTAAGGTTGGTAAGCTTATAGCCCAACGTCTTGGTCGTAAGCTACAGCCTTTTGATATTTGGTACGATGGCTTCAAATCGCGTAGCAGCATCAATCAGGACGAGCTGTCGGCTAAAACAAAGGCAAAGTATCCTACTGCCGATGCGTTTGCGCAGGATATGCCTCGTATTCTAGCCGATCTAGGCTTCTCTGCAGAGCAGCAAAAATTTATCCCTGCCCATATTAAGGTAGAGGCATCTCGTGGTGCTGGACATGCGGCTGGTACTGGTATGAAGGGCGACTTTAGCTTGCTTCGTACCCGTGTTGGAAAGGATGGTATGGATTACAAAGGATACAATATCGCTACCCATGAGTTTGGCCACAACGTAGAGCAAACCATTACTATGGAGCTGGTTGACTACTATATGCTAAATGGAGTTCCTAATACCTCCTTCACAGAGGCGTTGGCGTTCCTTTTCCAAAAGCGCGACTTGGAGCTGCTAGGTATTCAGGAAAACAATCCGCTTAAGCGCGACCTAAACGTGCTGGATAACGCCTGGTCGGCTTACGAAATTATGGGCGTTTCGCTGGTAGATATGGAGGTTTGGAAGTGGATGTACGCGCATCCAGAGGCTACCGCTGCAGAGCTGAAGAATGCGGTGATTACCATCTCTAAGGATATCTGGAATCAGTATTACGCCGATGTATTTGGCAGCAAGGACGAGCCAATACTTGCCATCTATAGCCATATGATCGAGATTCCCCTTTACCTAAGCGCTTACCCTATCGGGCAGCTTATCCAATTTCAGGTAGAGGAACAGGTAGAAGGCAAGAACTTTGCTACAGAGGTTAATAGAATGTTTACCCAAGGTCGCATTATTCCTCAGCTGTGGATGAAGGGCGCCGTTGGTAACGAAATCTCTACTCAGGCGCTGCTAACAGCCGCAAGTAAGGCTGTTGACGAGGTTGCCAAAAAGAAGTAGCATTCCCATTTGCTTACAACCCGCCTAGTTGGCTTCCAACGCTTGGCTTTACGGGTTGCCTTAAGCCCAAAAGATAAAAAAGCCCGAAGCAACGCTTCGGGCTTTTTGTTGGATATTGTTAACCTTTTACTTTAAGCGCTTTGGCTTGCTCGTAGAGCGCAATGTCAGCCTCCGTTTTGGGGGTGATCTCTATGTTGTGGGCGCTGGGCACGGTGTGCTCGTTAACGTGAATAAAGGTGATAAACCCATCAACAAAAGGCTTTTCTACACCCGATTGTGTTACCTGAATGTTGGCCACTAAGCTGCTCTTTCCGGCATACACAATCTTCGACTCGAACTTGATGATTTGTCCCGGACGTACGGGCTTGGTAAAAAACATTCCGTGAATTTTTAGGCAAACAACTCCCGTTGGATTTACGAGAGACGCTGCAGCGATAAAGCCCGATTCAACGAACCATTCTGCAGTACGTCCTGCAAAAAGAGTTCCGTGGTGATTTAAATCTTCGCTTTTAACCAATCGGGTTGTGAACACCGATTTTGGTTCAACTTGTATCTTTTCCATTGTTGTGATAGGTAATTTGAAGCCGCAAAGGTACGGCTCTTGCAGCTAAAGGGGGATTAAATGATGTAAAGAAACTGTTACGTTAACATGTTTTGCAGCTTGCTTTGTGTTGAAAAGTATAGCCTATAACGATTATCCATTTGGTAAGGCTACGGAGGCCGTTTTGCCTTTTAGTAATTTTGTAGAAAAAAAACAGTTGTGGAGTGTTTGATTTATAAAAAATGCTAATTTTAGCAAAAGGTTTTCCTCCCAAAACTCGCAAACTATGAACGAAGCAAATTTATTTTCATCTTCTGGTTACCTGCTATCAAATGCTGATTACTACCAGTTTGTAGCCGATCAGGTTAATCGAATAAAGGCTTTTGGCCCTGCAGTTCTTTCCGACTCCAACCTCAGCTACCTGGTTGCTAACGTCCTTTTGAATGCGGAAGAATTTAACAGAATATTGCAGAAGACGGCTGGCTGCCCCTTGTCTGAGGAGATTGGCAAGCTGGAGATAGAGCGCAATGCCAGCATTAACGCCTTAAGAACTGCTGTAGAGTGCGCTCGATTCTCCACCGAAATGGAGAAGGTGAGTGGTGCCACCTGCATCATTATCCTCCTCGATCGGTATGGCGACTTCTCGTCCATCAACTTCGACAAGGAGGGGCTACTTATTAATAAGCTGCTGGCATATTTGTCCAACGCAACCTACAAGCCGCTCGTTGAGCAGCTCAACCTAACGGAGTACGTCGTTTGCCTCTCTAAAAAGCAGAAAAAGCTGATGGGGATCTGCGCAAAAAGCAAGAATGCTTCGGCTCTTAGCGAGTTCTCGCAGGTTAGGGAGTTTCGGATGCGGCTTAACGATAAGTACACGGTGCTGTGCAGCTACCTGCTTGCTATGGCAAAAATGAAAAGCGACGAGCAGTACACCTCCTCGCTACAGGTGGTAAACGGCATACGCAACGAGTATAACGTGCGCATTGCCCGAAATCTGGTGCTACCGAGCTATAGCGCCGATTAGGGATTCTCTTTTACAGCGTTGGCAGTGCTAGAACCTCCATGTCGGTAGCGAGATGGAGGTTTCGGGTATTGGAGGCTATCTCTACTACTTCTTTTCGCCCTTTTCGCCCCGTCCCGATTTGCTTACGGGACGTTTCTTCTTAATTTTTATGTAGATATGCTTAATGTGGGTATGCTCCACCTCGCGCTCGTCTACTTCGAAGTGCTCCGATAGCGATTTTACCAGCGGCGTTAGTTTCGGGAAACCGTAGTTACGGGGGTCGAAATCGGGCTTTTTCTTTATAATCAGCGCGCCAACCTCCGCCAAGAAGGCCCAACCGTTATCTTCGGCAATATCTTCGACTGACGACTTTAGTAGCTTGATGGTGGCTCCATCTATCGCATCTATTTTGGGCGTTTCGGGGGCTGCTTGGGTGGTTACCGTAGCCGCTTTGGCTAGCGATTCGGCCCCAATTATCTCTATGTATATAAACTTATCGCAGGCAACAATAAAGGGATTGGGCGTCTTCTTCTCTCCAATTCCAATGACCAGCATTCCCGATTCGCGAAGGCGTGTTGCTAGGCGCGTAAAGTCGCTATCGCTGCTAACAAGGCAAAAGCCGTCTACCTTTTGGCTATGGAGAATATCCATCGCATCAATAATCATGGCCGAGTCGGTTGCATTTTTCCCCGTGGTGTAGCTGTACTGCTGAATGGGGGTGATGGCATGCTCTAGTAGCGCCGGCTTCCATCCAGCAACGGTTGGCTTTGTCCAATCGCCATAAATTCGTTTGATTGTAGGAATACCAAGCTTGGCTATCTCGTCGAGCATTCCTTTTATGTTGGAGTAGGGGATGTTATCAGCATCTATTAGTACGGCTAGCTTTAAGTCGCTTCTGTCTCTCATTTCCATGATATTTGTTGTAGAGGGGTATTCTGTTGTCGAATACCCCTCTACAAGGTAGCGCTTTTATTGATGCTGCGGTCTGTTTTTCTCCTTTTGTTTTTTACCAGCAGATAATGGTGGCTGTTACTGGTGCCTTAGTAGGCTAGCCTAGCTTTGCGGAACGATATTAGTCGGCGGCTATTCTCGTCGTACAGGTTAAGGAACATCAGCTTAAAGCTTTTGAAGAAGGTTATTGGCCTTATATTCTGCAGCGCCGAAATGTTCTCGTAGCATCTTTTTAGGTTGTAGTTGGGAATTCGGGCATTTAGGTGATGGATATGGTGGTAGCCTATATTTCCCGAGAACCAGCGTAGCACCGCGGGTAGCTTAAAGAACGAGCTCCCTTCGAGCGCTGCGCGTTCGCGATCCCAGCTTTCGTCCTTTTCCCAGTACACATCGCCAAACTGGTGCTGTATGTAAAAGAGCCAAACGCCAATCATTCCGGCAAATGTCATTATCGGAATTTGGATGGCCAGGTAAGTCCCCACCCCAACGGTGTAGGCGCAGGCTACAATGATAGCTGCAATTGCTGCGTTGGTGATAGAGATGCTTATGATATCCTGCTTTCTCATTCTTCGGCTGGGAAATCTATTCTTTACAAAGAATAGCAGAACTGGCGCTATCACAAACAGAAATAGCGGGTTGCGGTAGAGCTTGTAGCCAATTTTTCGGGCTAGGCTGCTTTTTTTATACTCGGCAACGGTCATTGTCCATACATCGCCAGTGCCGCGCTTGGTTAGGTTGCCAACGGTTCCGTGGTGCACGGCGTGCGAGTACTGCCACGAGGAGAAGGCGGTAAATGTCAGTACCCCAAAAATGTGCCCCACAATCTTGTTGCTGGTTCGGCTTTTAAAGAATGACTGATGCGTGCAGTCGTGAAAAATGATGAAGATGCGCATCAGAAATCCGCTGGCAACCAGCGCTAGTACCAGCGTAATGGCATACGGCAGCTCGTAGGCGATTGTTAGGTACATAAGCCAGTTTAGGGCTAGGTAGGGGACAAGCGTAACTATAATTTGGAATACCGACTTTTTGATGTCCGATGCCGCATACTGTTTAAGCATCGCTGTAAATTCTTGCTTAGTCATTGTGATCTTTTCTTTTGTTTTTAAGGAAAGGCCTCGGCTGGTGTCGCAGGGCATTTCTCTGCTGTAATTTACGTAGATAAAACATTTTAGTTGGTTGTGTAAGTGTTATAATATCAGATAACTAGTAAAAGTATGGTGCGATTTTTTTTACGAATAGCGCGCGTTTTTTCTCTTTTGCTGCTTGGGGAATATGGAATACGGCTGTATGAATTACGCTGCTGATGCAGCAAAATGGAGCGAGCCGAATGGTGCTGCTTCACCCGAGGCTTTTGCGTATAGCCGACCTGCTACGCAAAATGCTATGCGTTTCGACTTCTATGGAGGAGTATGCTAGGGCAATGGAAGGCTTAAACCTTAAATCCCTACGGAATTTTTGGTAGAGGATTGATGCCAGCAGCATTAACGGTTTGTAGAGAACTGTTTTGTAGCAGCTACGACCTGATCGTGCTGTACTGTATTCTAAAGCATAGTAAATGTGCCGTATTTCTCCTTGCCTGACGGCTTGGCTTTTTACCTCCCGCATTGCTTTTGGGAAATGTAAACCGTGTGGGGTGGCGAGCCCCGATTGTTTTTTACTTGTGTCTTGAGAGTAAGACAAAGGTTGGCGTGCAGGAGAGGGGATGGTAGAAAACCAGCTACCTGCGACTTGGAGGTAGCCAACGAATCTCTTTTGCGAAAAAAATATGCGGAGAATCGTAATCCCCTTGGAGCCGTTAAGGGGTCGTTGAGCTGTAATCCTCTGGTTTAATCGTTATCGCGAATAGGTAGTGCCCTTTTATATCCCTATAGCTGTAGGTAAATGTTACCCGATTATCTCTAAGAGCCTTCATCTCTGGACTCGTTTTTATGAGGTTTAGCATGTTGGGCTGCATGTCTCCTTTAACGCTAAGGGTGTCCATCGTTTCGCTGATCATTAGGGTGTAGCTATACCTGATCGTTTTTGGGGGGAATTATCAAGGCTCCATCTAGCCGGGTTATCTGGTCGATCATCGTTGGGCAGCTTCTATTTATCTCGGTACAGAAGCCAGCCAGCTCTTTTTCTATCTTTTGGGTGGATTCGGTGAAGTAGTATGAGCCAATTCGGTACCCTACAGTGTACATTACGGCAAATGTAGCAATCGTTAGGGCTAGTATGAGCCATAGGCGAAACTTTCGCTTTGGCTTTAACGCTACCTGTGGGGCTTCCTCTTCTGATATGCATACCAGCCGCTTGTACTCCTCGAATGTCTTTTCGGGGTTCTGGATTTGCCAGCTCGAAAAGCTGCTATCCATCTTCTTCTTGCATTTGAAGCAAAATTCTACGAACTCGTTATTTACCTCGTTTAGGTGTCCGCAGTTCGAGCATACTAGGTAGTGCATAGTCTCTCCATTAATCGTTGCTATTCGATCTCTTTAAGGTACGGTTGCCCTCCGTTTTCTTGTAGGTTGATTAACATAATAAGTCGGAGTGTAGGATAGGATAATATCCCACCATTTAGTTGGGGCTGCCTAGCTTTGCTGCAGCCCCTCGATGTGCCAATATCTTGAGGGCTACTCAACCGTAGAGTTGTATATTGTCCGGTGGTGCTCAATGAGCTCCTCCAGCTCCTTTACCTCCTTCTCCTGCTTGGTTAGCGTCCCCGAGATGGGAAATGATATGAGGCGAATGCGCCCTTTCTCCTTTTCGACCTTTAGGAAGAAGCCGATACCCCAGCTGCTTAGCGACATCTTTGTTCTGAACTTGAGCAGCTGGTGCTGCTGATCCTTATACGAGATGACGTACTTCCGCCTTAGTATCTTGGAGAAGGTTTCCAGATCGATGCTGTTGTTGTTGAGTAGTATGGAGTTGTACTTGTTTTCGAAAAACTTTGGCTCCTCCTCGCCCTCCTTCTCCAGAAAGTTAAGCTTGGGCTTCATTATGTAGGTTGCCCCAAAGTAGGCTCCCAAAAAGGTGAAGGTGGCCGGAAGCAGGGGGATAACTACGAGCTCGTATAGCGAGAGCGCTTTTTCCTCGAAGGTTAGAATAATAAACTTGCCTATAAAAAATATGAACCAAACTACAGTAGCGTTTATTGCTAGCATTTTACTAAGCTGCTTCATAATAGAGATGTTTTTTTGTCAATTTTTATAATACTATTTTGATGTTACTTTTTTTAGCTGGGACAGCTGGTGGGCTTGCCTAATAGGGTAGCGGCAGCTTCCACGTTGGCTATATGGGTAGTGCCGTCATATGCTTGTTGATGGCTGCAGAAAGTGGTTGTTTGGAGTGGAGGTTATGGGCTAGGCCTACTCTACCTATTCGTAGCGTGCTATTTTTAGCGGTTGCCTGCCTTGTGGAGAGGTATGTGGTGTGTATTGGGTGTGAGGATGCTAATGTGCTGGCTATATCTTGCGGCCAGCTGGTAGAGGTGGATGCTAATGGAACCTTAATGAATATCATAGCTTAGATTTTCATTTAATATATAGTAAGTATGATGGAAGTAATTTGTCTACGAAAATATAAAAAAATCGCACATACACGACATTTCGCTCAATATTTATTAATTTAAGCTTCATTTTTTGCAGGGGAAATGTAAATATGCGGCACAAGCTGGTAGGGGGAGCAATCCTCCTTTTTTATGAGCGTCGCCTAGCGCCAAACCTCTAACGGCGCTAGCCTGCTGGGTAGGTTAATGCTGCTGGCTGTTTCCGCTTTCGATAGGTGGTTAGGCGGCTTTCCGCTGCTGGTTGCTGGTGAACTCCTTTGTAGCCTACTATTTCAGGCGCAGCCTTAATAATTTTTGCGCTTCGTTAATATTATACGCGCTACATTAATAATTTTCGTGCTACATTAATAATATAGGAGCCAGATTAATAATGTAGCGGCTACATTAATATTATAGCCGCTATATTAATAATGTACGTGCTATATTAATAATCTAGTGGCTACATTAATAATATACGCGCTAGATTAATAATTTACCGGCTACATTAATAATGTAGTTGCCATATTAATATTATAGCCGCTATATTATTAATGTACGTGCTAAATTATTAGCGTAGGAGCGATATTACTAGCGTAGCGCCCACGCTAATAGCTGCTGCACAATATTGGTAATGTTATGGCTACGCTGGTAGCTGGCGGGTTCTGCTGGTAATATACCATCAATGCTACTACCCATTGGGGAATAGCTACTGAGATATGCGATGTGAGATATGAGATTTGAGATTTGGGATGTGAGATATGCGATGTGAGATATGAGTATTGAGTATTGAGATATGCGACTTTGTTGCTGATGGTTGCAGCTGAAATCTTATTGAAGGTTGTATGAGTGGTTGCCGTTTAATTGAATCTCAAGCCCTATGATAGAAAAGGTGCAGCATTATTATGGCTGCACCTTTATTGGGTATTGCTACTGCTGCTATTTATGCTCTAAGCAATTGCACATAGCGATGGTTGTTGCTACGATAATTAGGCATTGGCAAGGTGGCGGTTGTAGGATATTTACTCGCTACCTCCTAATGCCCGGTATAGCTCGACAAGGGCCGTTAGCTTTTCACTACTTAAGCTTATCAAATCTAGATCGCTTTGTAGCGCGTTGCTTTGCACGGTAATAACCTCCAAATAGTTGGCCATTCCGTTTTTAAATAGCAGCATGGCATCGTTTGTTGCGTTGGCGAGTGTTTCACTCTTGCCTTTGGCTAGGATTGTTCGCTCTTTTATAAAGTCAATTTTTGCTAGAGCATCCGACACTTCGGCAACTGCTGTTAGCACAGCTTGCTTAAACTGCGCATTTGCCTTTTCCTGTTCAAGGACGGCAATATTCAGCGACGATCGTAACGCTTTGCGCTGAAATAGAGGTTGGGTAAGGCTAACTCCGATACTTTTACCTATTGATCCAGGCATATTAAACCAGCTGTTAAATACGCTAGCGTTTGTTCCAATTGAGGAGGTAAGGCTGAAGGATGGGTACATTGCCGCTTTTGCCAGACCCGCGTTAGCGTGGGCATACATAACATTGTATTCGGCTGCTTTAACATCAGGTCGTCGGCTTAGTAGCGATGCCGGTATGCCGGTGCTATAGCAGTCGGTAGCTGCTATTTGTGTTAGCCGTGCAGATCTTCTGATGCTGTCGGGGTAGCTGCCACACAATATGCTTATAGCATTTTCTTGTATGGCCGTATTTTGAAGGGTTGACTGTACGAGCATCTGGGCTGCAATTTTCTGCGATTTTGCCTGATTGATGGCCAAGGAGTTGGTTAATGCCGAGCCGTATTGCAGCTGTAGTATGGCTAAGGTGCTATCGCATAGCGCGACGTTTTTTTGGGCCACCATAAGCTGCTCGTCGAGCGCAATTAGGTTATAGTACCCCAGCGCTACCTGAGCGATTATTCGGGTTTTAAGCGCCAGCACGTTTTCCTTTTGGGCAAAAAAGGCTGCAAATGCACCAGCCTTTTGCAGGCTTGCCTTCCTCCATATATCAACTTCCCACGATAGCCCCAAAGAATTCGAGTAGTCGGTTGTACGTCCTCCGCCAGAGGCAAGGTAGGCAGGGGAGTAGTGAGAATTCCATGTGTTGGATGTGCCTGCTGTAAAATCAACAGAAGGGAGTAGCCCTAATCGACTTTGCTTATAGGCCTGTTCGGACTGTTGCAGGGTAAGAATCGCTACCGAAATATCGTTATTTCGTTGCAGCGATTGTTCTATTAGCGATATAAGAACAGAGTCTTTAAAGAAAGAGCGCCAGGTTAGCCGAGCTGTATCGGCTGCCACTCCGCGATTACCTCTAAATTCGGTTGGCAGGTTTAGCTCTGTGCGGGTATATTTTTTGCTTACGCTACATCCTGTTGCTAGAATGATTAGGCAGGAGTAGGCTGCAAGGGTTTTTAAATTCAGTTTCATGGGCTTACAAATTACGGGAGTTGCTTAACGTTTGGTGGATACCCTTTCGTGGATCCGCTGAAAAACAATATATAGTAGGGGGATTACAAGCACCCCAAGCCCTACACCTGTTATCATTCCCATAGCAGCGCTTATGCTAATGGACTTATTGCTGGCAGCCATATCTCCAGATGCTCTCATGAGCGGAAGCATGCCGACAATAAAGGCAAGAGATGTCATAACAATAGGGCGTAACCTTACACGTGCCGCACTTATTGCGGAATCCAGAATAGATAAGCCCGCTCTGCGACGCTGTACGGCATACTCTATAATCAGAATTGCATTTTTGGCCAAAAGCCCTATCAGCATTATAAGCCCTACTTGTACATAGATATTGTTATCTAGCCCGATTGCTCGAATACCTAAAAATGCGCCAATAAGTCCTGTAGGTATCGATAGTAGTACGGCTAAAGGCAGCAGGTAGCTTTCGTATTGAGCAGCCAGAAGAAAGTACACGAATAGAATACTTAGCAGCAGGATGAGAAAAGTTTGGCTTCCTGCCATTTTTTCTTCTAGGCTTAAGCCAGTCCACTCGTAACCGTATCCCGAAGGAAGCTTCTCGAGCACATTCTTCTCCAGCATATCCATAATTGCACCATTACTAACCCCTGGGTTCGAGGAAACATTAATGGTGATGGCATTAAACAGGTTGTAGCGGTCTACCGATTCGGGCCCATATACCTTACGGAGGGTAACCAGCGACTTAACGGGAACCATAATGTTGCTTTCATTGCGGACAAATATTTGGTTAAAGGCATTTTCGTCGGTGCGCGAGGAGGCATCGGCTTTTATGCTTACCCGGTAAAATTTGCCAAATCGGGTAAAGTTAAGCGACTGATCGCCCGAAAAGTAGGTTTGTATGGTGCCGAGTAATTTGCTGACCTCTACGCCCATTTGGCTGGCCTTGTCTTCGTCAACATCCAGCTGGTATTGAGGGTAGTCGGCACGAAACATGGTGTAGGCCGATTGTACGCCTGGCTGCTGCATAATTTTGGCGATAGTGCTATCCGCTACCGATTTTAGCGACGCTAACCCCTTGCCATACTTATCCTGTAAGACCAATTCTGCACCACTGGTTACCCCATACCCATCAACGGGAGGCATTCGAAAGGCCATGGTTGTACCCTCTTTTACCGTGGCTAGCTTTTCGGAGATAATAGCTAGGATGGCTTCAATATCTTTCACGGTGCCTCTATTTTGTGGCTCTTTCAGCTTGATAAAGCCCATAGCGTACGACGAGCCTGCACCATTGGAGAGCATGCTAAATCCAGTTATGGTAGAGTAGTTATCTATGGCCTCAACATCGGATAGGAGCTTGTCGATTTTTTTAGATGCTTCGCGGGTGCGTTCGAGTCCAGCTCCAGGAGGCATGCTTAGGTTGTACATTATCATGCTGTCGTCTTCCATGGGTACAAAGCTTCTGGGCGTACTTACCAGCAGGAATGAAGCTAGCGCTACGATGCCAATAATAATCCCCGTGCTGAGCCATTTCTTTGTGGTAAGATATTTTACCCCATAAACATACCTATTGGTAAGCCTGTTAAAGCTGGTGTTAAATGCCGTAAAAAATCGCTGTCTGAAGTTAACCGTCGAAGCATTATCCCCTTCGGCATGCTTATTTTTAAGCAGTAGGGCACAGAGAGCGGGAGTAAGGGTTAGCGCGTTAACGGCTGATATCGCTATTGCTATAATCAGGGTATAGGCAAACTGCTTGTAGAATATCCCCGAAGATCCTGTCATAAAGCCAATGGGGATAAACACGGCTGCCATCACAAGGGTGATAGAAATGATTGCTCCAGTAATGTTTTGCATGGCGCTGTGGGTAGCTTCCCTGGCAGATATAGCCGACTTTTCCATCTTGCTATGGACAGCCTCGACCACCACAATGGCATCGTCTACCACAATACCTATGGCTAGCACCAGCGCAAAAAGGGTGAGGGTGTTAATTGTAAAACCAAATATTAGAAGAAAGAAGAAGGTTCCAACTATTGCTACGGGTACTGCAATTGCAGGTATTAGGGTTGATCGGATATCTTTTAGGAATAGAAGAACAACCAGCACTACCAGAATAAATGCTTCGATAAGGGTCGAAATCACCTGTCCAACAGCTTTGTCGAGGCGGTCTTTGGTGCTCATTACGCTGTTACACATTATGCCCGGAGGAAAGGAGCGAGAAGCCTTTTCTACCTCCTGCCGTACGCCTGTCTCTACGTTGTTGGCGTTTGATCCAGATGTTTGTAGTATAGCCACGGTAACTCCATTTTTTCCATTCACCTTTGTGTCGCTGCCATAGCTAATTGAGCCAAACTCCACCCGGGCTACATCTTTAAGGCGTACCAGCTTAGCGCCATTGTGCTTAACAATGATGTTCTCGTACTCTTGGGGCAAACTTTTCTTTCCCTTATAGCGTATTACGTATTCTAGTGCCGACTTCGACTCTTCGCCAAGCTTCCCTGGGGCTGCCTCCAAGCTTTGGCTTGCAATGGCCTGCGTAACTTCGTCGGGCATCAACCCGTAGCTTGCCATTTTTTGAGGATCTAACCATACCCGCATCGAGTAATCCTTTACGCCAAATAGCTGAACTTGTCCCACTCCGGGGATGCGCTTAATGGCTGGCAGCAGGTTTATATTCGCGTAGTTTTGTAGAAAAAGCTCATCATACCTCGAGTTGTCGTCGGTGAATATGTTGAAGATCATTATCATGCTATTCTGCTGCTTGGAGGTGGTAAGTCCCGAGCGAACAACTTCTTGCGGTAGCACGGCGGTAGCTTGTTGTACCCTATTTTGTACGTTTACGGCTGCCAAGTCGGGGTTGGTTCCTTGCTTAAATATGATGGTTATCGAGAATGAGCCGTCGTTACTTGCCGTAGACTTCATGTACTGCATGTTTTCGACTCCATTTATCTCCTCCTCTAGGGGAGTAACTACAGACCGGATAACGGTTTCGCTGTTCCCTCCTGGATAGCTACCAGTTACCACTACGGTGGTAGGCGAAACGTCAGGGAATCGGGTAATGGGTAGACGAACGAGGCCTACAATACCCAGAATTACCAGTATAATGGATATTACGGTTGCCTGTACAGGCCTGTCTATTATCTTTTTTAGCATACCTTTAGTTGTTAAAATTTATCTTCCACCATACGTGGTGCAACTGTCATGCTTTCGGTAAGCTGGTCAATGCTGCTCACGGCTATTCTATCGCCAGCCTTTAACCCCGATTTAAGAATGTACCTATTGCCCGTTTTTTCGCCAATCTGAACTGGTCGCATCTTTACCTTGTTCGTTTTATCTAAGACAAAAACGAAATACTTGTCCTGAATATCTTTAACGGCGGCCATAGGAATTGTAAGGGCTGCGCTGTAGTGCTGCCTTAGGATAACCTTGGCAGAACCACCCGAACGCAGTACCTTGTTGGGATTGTCAAAAACAGCTTTCATGGCTATGCTTCCTGTTGCTGGATCAATATTTCCGCTAGCCGATTGTAGGATGCCTTTATGGGTGTAGGGTTCTCCGTTGGCCATTATCAGCTCGGCAAGAGGGGTAGCCTTGGTATCGATGTTTCTTTGGTAGGTGATAAAGTCGGCTTCGCTAAGGGTGAAGTAAACGTACACCTTGTTAATATCGGAAAGGGTGGTAAGGGGAGTTGCATCGGTTGGGGAGACTAAATTGCCAATGCGGTTGGGTATTTGGCCGATATATCCGCTTACAGGCGCTTTAACAAGACAAAATGCAGCGTTTATTTTCGATGCCGCTAAGGTGGCTTTGGCCTGTGCTACTTGAGCCTTTGCTGCATCAAAGCTGGTTTCGGCAGCTTTGAGCTGCACCTCCGAAACTACCTTGCCTGTAACTAGAGGTTTGATTTTGCTAACCTCGAGCTGTGCGTTTTCCTGTGCGGCTAGTGCGGCTTTGAGTGCTGCCTTACTGCTATTAACCTGCTCGCTAAGGGCATCCCCTTTAACCCTAAATAGCGGCTGCCCCTTTTTTACATAATCCCCTTCGTTGACGAAGATATGATCTAGGTAGCCTGAAACTTGGGGCTTGATCTCTACAATTTCGATCCCTTCTACTGATCCGGGATACTTATGTTCTACTGCTGCATTAGCTGGTTTAACCTCTACAAAATCGGCCTGCACCGACTCTTCTATGCCGCTATTCTGCGAGGCACTGCCACAGGAAGCTGCGATAGCTGCTATGATGAGAAAAGTACGTACTCTCCAGCTGCGTACAACAAAAGTAAAACGTGCCATACTTGATAGTTTTAAATTTAATGAGCAGCAAAAAAAGGGAAAAGGAGAGGGGCCTCTATCTAAAAAGTTACCAGAAGCGTAAAAATTGCCGCTGTATCGAATGGATGCTAAGCTGAATCGTAGAAGTGAAAAACAGCAGAAAGGATATTACAAGCGTCTACTCTGTAGCTTAATGTTACTCTATCGCAAAGCAGCTATCAGGTAGGCTGTTAAGGTGAAGGTGTGTTCTTTGGTGTATTTTTTATGGGTGCTGTAAAGCCAACCAATGCGAGCTAGGTGGTACTAATGATAACCCCTACTGCATGCTGTGCCTTGCTAGGTAACGGTGTTTGCTATAGTGGGCATTTTAGGTGTAATGTAGCGGTTGCAGCAGCGTTTACCTTTGCTCAGGCAAAGGAGATTGTACTACTGCGCAACCGAATCTCATAACGAAGACCTTACAGAAGAATAGGTGCTTTAAAAATTGAGCCAAGCCTTAAAAAGGTTTGCCTTGTCTCTACTTACAACCAGTTCTATTTTGGGATTTTTCTTTATTTCGACCTTTAGCTTGCCGTTAAAGTGGTTGTGTAGCTGTACAACAGCATCAATGTGGACTATAAACTGGCGATTTGCCCTAAAGAAGAGCTTGGGGTTGAGCTGCTGCTCCAGCTCTTCTAGGGTGTATGGAATTGTCTCCTCCTTTCCATCCTGCAGCTTGGCCTTGGTGATCTTGAGCTCGGAGTAGAAGTATAGGATGTCGTCGATACGGATTGTTTTATAGCCGTCTTTGTAGGGTAGTAAAAATCGGCCTCGGTACTCCGTAGGCTTTAGGGCTTGTAGCAAGCCATCAAGGTTTAGCAGCTGTGTGGTTGCCGCTTGCGACTCTATTTTTGCGAAGGCAGTTTTTAGTTCATCTTGGTCGACAGGCTTTAGGAGGTAGTCAACGCTGTTAACTTTAAAGGCCTTTAAGGCGTACTCGTCGTAGGCTGTTGTGAAAATTATGGGGCAGCTGACTTTAACTTGTTCAAAGATGCTGAAGCACAAACCATCCGATAATCGTACATCCATGAGCACTACACTAGGCTGCTCGTTGGTGGTAAACCAAGCAACGCATTCGGCAACGCTTTTCAGCACACCTACCACAATAGACTTGGGATATAGCTGGTCAATAAAGCGCAACAACCTGTCGGAGTTGAGCTTTTCATCTTCTATAATTAAAATTCTATCTATCATTAGCTATGGATATAAGCGGAATTCTTACAATGAACATACCATCTTCTTTGCTAGCGGTGGGCTGACTGTTTGAGAGAAAGCTATACCGCCTAACGATATTGCTAAGCCCAATGCCCATCGAGTCGATGACATTTTCGATGGGTAAAAGGGTGTTTTGAATAGCTAGCTCCTTTTTTCCACGGTTGTAGATGCTAATCTTTAGGGGCGTTTCCTTTTGTGTCTTATTGTGCTTAATGGCGTTTTCGACCAGCAGCTGTAGGGTGAGCGGTAGAATAAGAAGCTCCTGCGCGGCTGCGTCAATTTTGATATCAAACATTACGCCATCACCAATTCGTTGTTTAATCAGAAACATGTACGATTTGAGGAAGGTGAGCTCGTCTTTGAGCTCGATAAAGTCTTTCCGAGAGTTAACGAGCATGTACCGGTATATCTTGGAAAAGTTTTCGGCGTAGGTGTAACCCAGCTGCTGGTCTTGAAGAATTAGCTCGGACAGCACGCTTAGGTTGTTGAACATGAAGTGGGGATCGATTTGTAGCTTTAGGGCCTGTAGCTCCGATTCGATAAGTGCCCTGTCGAGCTTCTCCGCTTTTAGTAGGGTATTTTTCCAGCTTACAATAAGGTAGTCGCCAATATTTACGCCAATAATCATAAAGGCAATGAAAAAGCTTATCATCAACCACTGTATAATGCCCTTAATCTCTTCAACCGAAATTGGATTCCGAATGTCGGAGTAGCCCATTGCCTCGTAGCATAGCATCCAGGCATAGTTGCTTATCAGTACTATTAAAGATACGGAAAGTAAGTTTAGTGTAATCTCTAAAGCTAGCCGTTTGCCAGAGTGTGCAGTCCAAGGTACCCGTTTATTTAGCTTATGGCTAATCATTACGCTCGATTCGGATATTAGAATACAAAAAATGAGCGAAGATATTATATCAAAGATCTTTATGGATTGGTCTTTAGTAAAGAAAGTTGTCCAGTACTTATCGTATGGATCAATCAAAAAAGACATTAAGTTGAGAAGTATAAACGCTAGTAAGACAACTATTATGCGTCTACCTTTATCGCTTAAAAAAGTATCATTTTGCGAACTCATACAGCAAAAAATATTCAGAATTACCCGAAAACAAAATAGCAAAAAAGAACTAGTATGCTATGCTACTATTTTACCCAAAGGGCAGAAATAGCAGCTAAAGGCAAATATTTTATGACTAAAACGAGCTGTTACTTGTTTGGCGCCATTGTTCCGCTAGCAATGATGGGTTGGTGCATGTATAGATAACCTGCTGGCTGCTGATTTGTTAGGCCTGGCTTATATTAAATACTCAAGGCTCGGTGTATTGCTAAAGCAAAGGTGAGATTTGAGATATGCGATTTGCGATTTGCGATTTGAGTATTGAGATATGCGATGTGAGATATAGGATCTGCGACTTCTTTGCTGATGCTTATTTTCTTATAATGCTTCCTATTATTCATATGTGTATTCTAATGTGGGAGGACTTCATGCTAGTATTAACTTTTACGTTACTTTTTTGGCGCAAAAAAGTAACCAAAAAACATGGCGGAAATTAACTCGCACCGTCGGCTTATGGGTTCTTGGAGTTTTGGGGTGCAGTAGCAGAACGATTGAGATTTGCTCATTTGGGAATGAGCTGCTTTCCGAGCGTTGCTCAGACAGATATTTTCGCCGTTGGTTGTGTGGCTGACGCCACGGGTGTTTACGGATGGGAGGTAGGCTGTTTTTTTGTGTAATTGTGGGCGAATGAAACTTTTTTATAAAAAGAGGGGAAAAAGGTATTGAGATATGCGATTTGAGATATGCGATTTGGGATGTGAGTATTGAGTAATGAGATATGCGACTTCTTTGCTGATGGTTGCATTTAATGTCTTGCATGCAGCATCTGTATCGAGGAAGTTCTACTTCGGCTGATAATGCTATAGCTCAGAAAATGTACTATCCGTAATTAAAGTGGCGTAAGCCACATCATCTCCGTTGAGGGTTCGCTCGGCTGCTGTACGGTATTGTTTGAAGGGGGCGGAGTAACCGTAATTTAGCGGAATGAGTAAGTATAAGGTGGAAGATCTAGGCTATCGGAGGCTAGGGCAGGGGCTTCTCTTTAGGTATCCTTCCTGTGCGAGCTCCTCTGCCGAACCTATTTTTTGGCTTCGGCCATCCTTTATAAGCAGGTTCCTGTCGGTTATGCTTAGCACGTTTTGGTAGTAGTGGTCGGTAATTATTATAATTCTATCCTTCTTCAACTTTTGTAGCAAATCAGAAATCTGCTCCTGCTCAATGGGATCGACCATCGAGAAGGGCTCGTCGAATATCATTACGCTATGCGGCAGCTGGGATACGAGCATAACTTCAAAGTACTTCTTTTGTCCAGCGGAGAGCTGACCAAACTTTAGGCTGTCGTAGCGCGCTATCTTGGGGTTATACAGTATGCGATCTTGTTTATCGGGATTGGGATGGAACATGGCCACGATGTCTCGTACTACCATGCTAGGAGGAAGCATGTGGTGCTGCGGCAGGTAGGCTACCTGCTGCTTTGCGATGTTTGCCTTGGGCTCGTACTTTTCGTTACCCAGCAGCGCCTCGAACCTATCGTAGCCTAACGCCCCAAATATGATTTTCAGTAAGGTGGACTTACCGCTTCCGTTTCGTCCAAAAATTCCAAGTATCTCCCCTTGGGGGCATTCAAAGCTGATGCTCTTTAGAACGGCATTATCCCCAAAGCTTTTTTCGGCCTGCAGCACCTCAAACTTTGTCATTATCCAAAAAATATTAGGATGGCAGCAGGGATGGCTACCGGAGAGTTTACCTTAAATAGCGTAGCGTATAGCCTCCTCTTTGTTATCCCCCTGTTGTAGTAAAAGTAGTACTGCTCCTTGTAGAACATGCCATAGCACAATATCCCCACCAAATTGCCAATTGTTCCAAAGGTCATAAACCCACCAAATGGCGAAATAGCCCCCACGACTACGGATAGTAGCAGATTAAATTTGGTTACATCAATGTAGTATTTGAAAAGCATGGTCGGTTTTTGGGGATTGAGGTTGGCGTATGGAAGATTGCCGATTACTGAGTTCTCCTATCAAGTCATTGATAATTTAATGCAGGCTATAACCCTTGAATAACTTATTTCATCGGCAATTTTTTATACCACAGGTTGGTGGTAGTTGTTATATGGAAATCTATCTTTACTATCTAAAATACTATATGGTTTTTTTAATTTTTCAACTCTCCATTCCGAGTTTGGTCTAAAAACAAATTTAGCTGGAATCAAGTCTCCAATTTCTCTAATGATAACATGTAAATTTGTTTTTTTATCTATAATGACCCATTCTTCTAAATATTTCCAAATCCCCACATAATCACTAATCATATTATAGATAGCATTTGCAACCGACTGAAATGTATCACTTTCTCTTATTTCAATAAATAAGTCATTCTTAAATTCAGGGAAAATTATGGAAATTAAAATAGAATAACTTGTCTCTGTATTGGTGTTATTATTTTTTTTATTAAAATTATTACCATTAATAATAGTCGAATTATTTATATGATAATTTTGTTTTTCCAAAACTTCTATAAATCTTTTGTCGACATGGTTTTTGAAGTTTTCAAGTACTAATTCAATATTCATTAGTGATTTATCTGTTTTCTTATCTTGTTCTTCAAATTTTACTTTTGAAATTTCTGAAACTAATTTTTCGATTACGACTCTAGCCATTTCTTCATCAAAGCGAATGTTGAATAATGTTAATAGTTTTGAAAAAAAATCAACAACTGAACGATAGTCATTTAATTGATAACATTGATATAAACCTAATGGAGGAATAATTGTATCTCGATTAATTCCAATACAAACTGGAATGACCTCACATTTTTCAAGTGCCTGTCCAATTCCACATTCAAAATATATCCAAGGTCTATTAATGCTATTAGGTGTTAATAGGGCTACAACAGCTTTGCTTTGTGTTATTATCGACAATATCTGGTTAAACCAAATATCTCCTGGTTTTAATCCACTATTACTGGCATTATCAGAAGAAAACCAAGGACTTATTTGTTCTAATGTAATCCTACTTAATGCGGTTGAAAACAATTCAGCAATATGTTTATCTTTGCTATAATGACTTATGAAAAAATTTTGTGACATAATTTTGTGTTTAAAATCATAGTGATTTATAATAAACGGTCAATTTGTATAATTACCTCTAATGGATTTGAGTATTAAGTGTTTCGTAATTCAAATCGACTTGTTGTTAATTGTTGTGGAGTTTGTTAAATATACCGCCGTTAAAATTAGCACTTCTCTCGAACTGTTTTATATACCGTGTTATCAATTGGGCTTATACTTCGTATAATTGAAGCAAGTTGTTTTCATACCATACAATATCATTTCTATTAATTATTAGATGAAAAACTATTTTTTCAAGATTTGGTATAAAGAATTTTTCAATTAAGAACTTTGCACTCGATGGTAAATTTGTACTTTCTAAATGTAATTCAGAGTCCTTGTTGTGTACAATAGAATTTCGAATTTTATAAACCATAATCGCAAACATATTACCATCGATATTTGATTTTAACGGTTCGTATTTGTAATTTTTAGAAAGCCCCAAAGAAGATAGTAGCACATCTATTTTAGAAGAATTTGTTGCATCTATTACTTCCAAATTAGACCATTCTGATTTAATTATTTCTATAATTTTATTGCCGTTATAATCAAGTTTCATTACCTCAATAAAGAATTCTTGGATACAATTATTTTCATTTGATGAAAATCGGTCATATAAAGTTTGAAAATCTCTAATATGTAAAGAAGAACCTGCTTTCTCTCTTTGTAAAGTACAAACTTTATGTTTATACATGAAGTTTTCAATTATATGATAAAGCTTTAGATACTTATCTAATAAGTATTTTTGATTATTATATTCATTTAGAACACTAGCAATACTTTCAAATTGAACATATTTTTCAGAGAAGTTAAAACTTCTAAAATGTGGTGCGAATGGAGGGTGATTGTATTTCTCAAGAGATTTAATTTCCTTTCCATTTAACAGAACTTGTAGTTTTAATATTGGTTTTAAATCTTTTAATTCTATTGCATCTTCAAGACATAATAATACATATTGAGTAGCTGAGTATGAATTAATAAAATCAAATTGATCTAGCCAGATGAAAAGAATGTCAACATGAGCAGATTGAATTTCATTTAGAAGAAAATTTTCAAAATTTGCATCTAAGGAAAAAATTAACAAACATTTAGAGTTGTCAGTTTGCTCAAAATGTATGAAATTGCTATCAATAATTTTTGAATTAAGGTCTATAATTTTAAAATGAGTATTAATAATCTCCCCGTTTAAATCAATATCAGGCTCTTTAAGTTTATTCAACCTCTCTGCTACAACACTCCAATAGTAAAAAGTATTTTCAATTTTAATAGGAAAATCATTAAATATTCCAATAAACGACTTGTATGAATCAAGAAAGTCAGAAAATTTTGTACAATCTTCAATCAATTCATTTCTGGTATCTCTAGATTCAATTATATATTCTTGTAGTTTCCCTAAGTCTGTATTAAAACTAGCATATTTTTCAGATTTTGTTTCAGACAACTCAATTTGATCACTATGCGCTGTGTAATAATTATCAAGTTCTTGACTAATATTTTTCACGCAATTATTAAAATTTTGATAAAATAAATCAATTCTTCTCATGATTGAACAAATTTTGAAAAGTGAGCATTCCAATTAATTGGTTCTTCTTGAAAAATTTGCGGGTTTTCAATTCTTTCAAGCAAATTCTTAAAAGCATTAAAAACAACTTTTCTATTGACTGTTCCAAAATTTATTTTGCTTAAATCGAGAAGTCTTCTTCCATTATCATAATCATTTAGGTTTAATATCGTTGGATGTTTTTTAAGAAAACTTATCATCAAATTGAATAGTTCTTTTGGATTTTCAATTTCTTTTGCTTGTCTGTAATTACCTAGAGCTGCGAACAAACCAACCAAAGAAGCCTCCCTTCCAAACCATTTGATTTCGTTAGAATAATTTAATTTTAGTATTTCATCAAAATCAAGTAAAAATTCCACGAAGTCATTTATGTACGTATATGATAATTCAGAACTCAAATCCTGAATTACAAAATCCTTATCTTGAACCTGACTAATCAAACTTGTATTTGTTACAATAATTTGACCTTTATCAAATGCTATCAATGATGAAATTAACTGGGAAAAATGGAATTGACCAAAATCTCTAGATTTACTGAATGAGGTAGAGTTCATTTCTTTTTCCCGAATTAAACTGAAATTATTAAATTTTTCTTTTGATGAAAATTCTTTTAGTAAATCATTTATAAATAGTAATTCTAGTTGATGCTTTAATTTAACAGGCTTATGACCTGCATTTAAAAGCAACATCTTTTCAACCTGTTGTGCGGAATTTAGGTTTGTCCATAATTCAAACCACAAATGATTATGGGTAAATACATTGTCTAAATCATTGATGTTGTAGTTTTTATAAAACTCAATTATTCTATACAAAATTTTGTAATTTGATTTTATGGTATATAGTTTTTGAGAAAAAATTCGTGACAATTGAAATTTCTTTAATTCTAATATTGATGAATCTGTTTCTAATTCAGATTTAAACAGCAAATATGTATCGTATATCATTTTCAAACGATGAGTTCGCTGAAGACCATCTAGTATTTTGTAATTATCTGAACTAAATTGGATATGTTTTTCTTCTTGATGATAATCTCCCAAAACAATCACAATTGGCGGTATATGATTTTTATTAAGTACCGTTTCTATGATTTTATCGAGGTATACATTTGTATTAACAACCTCTCTTTGGATATCGTATTCTTTGTAGTTTTCTGGTAGATTAGTTAGATAATCAAACAATGAAAACTTCGCAAGAAAACATTGACTGTTACCGTCATTTCTTGAATCCAGTATTTCTGCTTTAATAGTCATATTGTCTTTTATTCATTTGCCTATTTAATGGTACTATGTCCTTCTATCCTTGCTGCTAACATCTATTGTAATCAACTTTGTTTGTATATCTGCCATCAAAAATGGGATATCCAACAAAAGTTGCTGTAAGTTAATAATTGTTTACATAGCCAGTGTCCTGTCAATTCTGCGGATTCTTTATGCTCTTGTGCCCAGCAGCATTTGTAGGTGTCGTTTTCTAACAGGTGCGTGGCAAACAAGTTCCTAAACGAAATTGGGAGTAAACGAATTACTACATATTACCATGCTTATTTTAGGGGTACGTTATAAATAGGTAGGCAATATAGCATTTATTAGCACTCATTATTCTATGCATACAGGAAAAGTAGGGAGGAAGTTGAAAAAATATGGAGGGAGATGTCGCTTGGCAAGGAATGTCTTAGGTTAACCGTATAAGAGGAAGTGTTGCTGGCTTATTTCTTTGGCGCAAAAAAGTAACCAAAAAACATGGTGGAAATTAACTCGCACCGTCGGCTTATGGGTTCTTGGTGCTTTGAAGTAGGATTGTAGAACGATTGAGATTTGCTCATTTGGGAATGAGCTGCTTTCCGAGCGTTGCTTAAACAGGTATTGCGATATGAGGTATGAGATTTTTCGCCGTTGGTTGTGTGGCTTCGCCACGGGGGGGACGGATGGGAGGTAGGCTGTTTTTTTGTGTAATTGTGGCCGAATGAAACTTTTTTATGAAAAGAGGGGAAAAAGGTATTGAGATATGCGATTTGAGATATGCGACTTCTTTGCTGATGGTTGCATATAATGTCTTGCATGCAGCATCTGTATCGAGGAAGTCCTAATCCAACTGATAACGCTATAGCTTAGAAAATGTACCATCAGCCTCCTGATTCTAGAGGCGGTTGGCGGTTTTACGGTTGTTCTAGGGCTACCGCCATGAGTGGTTAATAGTATTTGTCAATTCCGCCAAATCCCTGGATAAGCTTATTGTCTCGTGTTTTTTGAATAAAGTTTGTTAGCCGTTTAGTAAACTCCTCTGGTCGCTTTCTTGCGCTGTCGATATAGGCAACTCGAATTCGCTTATACGGTTCTGAAAGCTTTAAGTAGTGGTTCCAGGTCGCTTCGTCTTTTCTGATTTCGGCTAAGATATCTTCGGGAAAGACAAACTCCCGCGAGGTAATCTCTAAAACTGTTTGATGCAGCGTATGATGGATTAGGTTGTTTTCGGCTAGCCATTTCAGCCGCTCTATATTGGGTTGCGAATAGCTGCTTTTGGCTTTCCTAGGCGTAAATCGCTGAATGGAGTGGTCCTTGTCGAGCGTTTTGTTGGTGCTGTCTATCCACCCAAAGCAGAGGGCTTCCTCCACCGCATCGTTGTATTGAATACGCTCTTCGCCAGACGACTTTTTTGCATACACCAGCCACGCCTCCTTTTCGATGTTGAAGTTCTGTTGAAGCCAGCTTCTCCACGCTGCTCTTGTTTTAAGGTTAAGAATATTTTCCTCCGTCATGCTACGTTATTGTGTGGGCTAAAATTACTTCTAAATGGGGCACTTTGCAATGGCTGTCAACAGATGGGCATGGATAAAACGTAGCTGTGTGTGATGCTAGCTTACGACTAGCGTTGTTAGTCGTAGACTCCTTTCTAAGCGTGCTCCTTTTCTGTCCTTATCCATAAGCCTTGGCTGTTTGAGCGTAGCGAGGTGTCTCCTTTATTATAGCCAGCTCTTATTTTCTATCATTACTTGTTGTCGTGAAAAGCAATGCTGTTATGCTAAAATTTTGCTTTACAAGCAGGGTAAAGAAGTACCGTACCTTGCCCTGCAGTCTGACAGTTTGATCTTAATAGGAACTTACATTCTTTTTTTGAAAGCCAATATCTTGTATTTACGCTGTCAGCCAAACAGTAAATTAATTCGAATGCAGGTTTGTGTTTGTGGATGCCACTTTCTATTTCCTTCTCGACTAATCTCTTGTCGGGTGTCAAAAAGTAAAAACGATCTTTATTTATTGGCAAGTCGGTTGTTTTATATATAAGTTTAGGGTCATCAGCATTATTAAATCGCCTATCTTCCCAGTGAATTTCACTTTTCTGATTATTAAGTGTCTCTTCAATTTGCTCTTTGAAGTCAGGTACACTTTCATTTCCACGAATTAGTAAGACGCTGTCCCATTCAAAATCAGTTATTGCTGCGAGATCCAATGTGTCTGTACCATTTCTTATTGCATTTATTTGTCCTTGGTCAATCCTGTCATAAAATCGGCTTTCAAAACTATTACAACCCGTTAAAATGATTACTACCAATAATATCGATATGTGTATTGCTTGTTTCATGTTTTGCTGTCTTTCTAAAATTGGCTATGGTGCTTGTTAGCGGGTGCAATTTTTCCTCCATCTATTATTAAAGGTACAGTCCAGATTTGTCTAGTAGGTTTTCCATATAAGTATGCAGGCTCCCACAATGGCATTCCTTTAATTGCTTTAATGATTTTTTCATCAATACATTTAGAAAAGCCTCTGAATATTTCAACCTTAGCGACTTTACCTAAGCTACTTATGTCAAGTTGCATAAAAGCGGTACCTGAATATTCAATATTGCCTATAGATATTGTTGCTAACTTTTCTTCTATATACTTAAATAGCTCATCTTTACCTGCGGGATAATAGGCATCCCGCTTCCAATTTGGAAGCTTTTCTAAGCTATCAGCTATAGCACGAGCCCTATCCAAATAATGATTTCCATACTTTTGTTTTAGCAGTCCATTCATAGTAGAGTCGTAGCAATCATAGTACTTAGAAGGATCTATGAAACGCCAATTTATTTTATAGTATTTACCTAATACGTATAAATAGGTATTCTCTACTGGTAGTAATTCTTCCGAATGGAAATAATATCTTGATTTCCTGAAATCTGAGCGCGCCTGTTTAATTGCCTTTTCACAACCATTTTGCGAATGAGCAATACCTCCAGCCAGAAGTAATAATAATATCGATAGTGTTTTTCTCATATTATGATCGTAACAAAACTACCGAATATATTGCAATGTGGGTGTATATACGAAGTTCTAATTACGCTTTTATACAAATTCGGTAAAGTCTTCACTAAAATGGGATCCTACACGTCTGAGAAGGGAGATTCAAAGTGGTGAATTTACCATTTCTATCTCTATCCAAGTAAAAAAGCAGAACGTCAGCATAAGATTATTTAATTCTTTCAATAAATTTGCCATTATTGTATTTTCTAATGATTTCTTCTACTCCATTATCATTATATTCAATTTCAATACCGTCTTTTAAACCATTCTTGTAATTTTCTTTCCTCCAAATAATTCCATTTTTATAATAGATTGATTCCCCATCTGCTTTATAATTTACACATTGAATGTAATCTTCATATTGTCCATATTCAGAGTTTTCTTTCGTAATGTATATTCCATTTCCATTGGTCAGTATCTGTTTTTTGTTTTCATCAAAACAAATTATGTACTCATTTTCTATAATGCAAGAATTTTCCTTGTTTTTCCAAAATTTTGAATGACATTGCAAGTCACCATCTTCAAAGTAATGCTTTATATTTTTTTTAAAATTA
>NZ_JTLD01000029.1:0-236 GCF_000798815.1 Alistipes sp. ZOR0009
GTAGTCAGATGCTCTATTCAGTTGAGCTACGGAACCGTTTTTCTGCGTTTGCGATGCAAAGGTAGTAATAGATTTCGATAATCAAAGAGCCCTTGTTTTTAAAATCTATTAAAGCTTTATAGGAGATGGGTTTTGGGAAAAGAAAAAAGGCATCTGTTAAGATGCCTTAGTGATTCCGTCAGGATTCAAACCTGAAACCTTCTGATCCGTAGTCAGATGCTCTATTCAGTTGAGCT
>NZ_JTLD01000029.1:246-401 GCF_000798815.1 Alistipes sp. ZOR0009
AATAATCAAAGAGCCCTTGTTTTTAAAATCTATTAAAGCTTCAAAAGGACAGGATGAGGGGGAAATAAAAAAGGCATCCGTTTAGGATGCCTTAGTGATTCCGTCAGGATTCAAACCTGAAACCTTCTGATCCGTAGTCAGATGCTCTATTCAGT
>NZ_JTLD01000029.1:411-10499 GCF_000798815.1 Alistipes sp. ZOR0009
GCGATTGCGTTGCAAAAGTACTCAAGTTTTTCGAATCTGCAAGGCTTACGATAAAAAAAACCGGATGAAATCCGGTTTTAATTCTTTTCTAGCCAAGGTTAACTCTTCTTTCCTTGATTCTAGCCTTCTTTCCTGTAAGAGCGCGTAGGTAGAAAATTCTTGCTCTACGAACTTTACCGTACTTGTTGATCTCGATTTTGTCGATGAAAGGCGAGAAGTAAGGGAAAATTCTTTCAACTCCGATTCCGTCAGAGATCTTACGAACGGTGAAGGTTTGGGTTGTACCAGAACCTCTACGTTGTAGAACTACCCCACGGAAATTTTGAAGTCTTTCCTTGTTACCTTCTTTGATCTTGTAAGTAACAGTGATAGTGTCGCCGCTTTTGAATTCAGGGTACTCCTTTTGTTGAAGGAATGCTTCCTCAGCAATTTTAATTAAGTCCATTGTTTAAAGTACTTTAAGGATTACCTATGGCAATATTACAGACTCCCATGTTCTTGTAAGAGATTGCACACAGAAGCCGCAAAGATAGTGATTTTTTTTGATACGCAAATAATTAACTGTTAGCGAATTTAAAAAGGAAGAGCCGACGATAGTCGGCCCTTCCTTCTATGCTATTTTACAACTTTGAGTATATCTCCTGCTTGATCTTTCACCGAGCGTTTCCACCATTCTGGATAGCCAGGTTGAAGTGGGAATGCGGGGAAGTTTGGATCGAAGCCGTTGGTCTCAAACTTTCCGTCTTTTTCTTTTTTGATGTTTCCGTCAATGAACTTTACAAGAAGGTATTCATCTAGCTGCTTCCACCTGTTAAAGGTGTTGGATGCAGTGCTATTGGTGAATGCGGTAAGGAACTCTACCGCCTTATCTGGATTTTCTTTGTACAACTCCAATGCTTTTTTGTCTGTCTCGGCAACGTTGGCAGTGTAGGTGTTTTCTAGCTCCTGCTGAACTTTTTGTAGGTCAGGGAACATGTAGCTGTACCTGCTGTATACGGCGTTTGTTACGCGGTTGAATAGCCAAAAGGCTGAAGTTGGGCTGTACTTAACCATGCTACCGTTACCTACTTTATAGTTTTCTGGAATTTGGTTGGTACATACGTAGATAGGGGTATGTACAGAGTTGGCAACATCATCAACTGTAAACCAGTATAGGCCACCGATTGCATCAGGAAGCCAAGAGCGGCATTGGGCAACGTAGGCCCATCCCGTTTGCTGTGTTGCGGTTGCGCGTTCGTTGGTGTACTCATTGCCATCAACTTTCCACGTCATAGGTCTCCAGCGGTAGGGAGAGCCAAAAGGACCTGCTCCACAATCTTTAGTCATATCCATTACGGTACCTTCGTAGTGGTTGCGCATGGCGTGCATAACGTCTTGTGCTGTGAGCTTTCTATCTGGTTTAACGTATAGCGGCATTCTGTTTTTTAGGTTGTGCCCAAGCGCATAATCTTGGTAGGCGCTCATATCAGTGTATTCTCTGAAGAATGACCAAACGCGAGCTTCGCAGCCGCGTGCGCTACCGAAGTCTAGCGGACAGTAGATGTCTGAGAAGCTAAATTCGGCATCTGCTCCTGTGAAGTATTTGGCTTCTCTAGCAAAAGAGATTACATCTGCAGCATAAACGAACTCAATTTGAGGTTCGAATATCTTTTTTAGATTTTTGGAGCTGATGGAGTTTTTGTTCCCTTTTTCGAGGGGGAACTTGGTGATGCGGGCATGGTTGGCATGGCCCGAGATGAAACCATCTGGGATTCGTACGGCTACCCAAACCGCTCCTTTGTTTTTATTGTACTTTGCTCCGGTTTTCTTGTCTTGAACCATGTTAACCCCTTTGCCGATAATCTCGAATACCCATGCTTCGTTAGGGTCAACAATCGAGATTGATTCGCCGGAGGAGTAATAGCCGTACTTTTCGACAAGTTCGGCCATGGTTTTAATGGCTTCACGAGCATTTTTTGCACGTTGTAGTGTTGCGTAGATAAGCGTTCCATAGTCGATTAGACCGGTAGAATCGCTAAGTTCCTCGCGTCCACCCCAGGTTGACTCTCCAATAACAAGCTGGTGCTCGTTCATGTTACCTACAACTTGGTAGGTTTGGCCAGCTTCTGGTATTTCGCCAAGGTACTTGCCCGTATCCCATTCGTGGATTTTGCGCATGGTGCCAGGAGCATGGATTCCACGGGCGTAGAAGTAGAGCTCTCCATAAAGCGTATGCGAGTCGGCGGAGTACGAGAGCATGCACGACCCGTCTTTTGAAGCACCTTTAGTTACTATGTAGTTGGTGCAGGCATCGGCAAGGTTGCTGGATAGCATTGAACTTGCCAATAGGATTGATAATACTTTTATTTTCATCGAGGCTAAATTTTTAGCATTTTTTGTTTTGCCCTGCTACGGCAGTTATCGGTTAATGTGTAGTGGCAAAAATAAAAAAAAACAGCAGCTTTCAAATGAATTGGGTTGCCGCTGTTTTTTCTTTATGATCGTAAGGGTTTCGGCTCGAAATCCTTCTTATTTGTTACGCTACTTTTGAATCATGACTTTGGTGAGCTTATCTGCAGCTTTGTTCATTGCGCTCATCAATGTTCCTTCCGCCACTTCGTCTGCTTGGCGAGTGAAGCCTTCGAGGAACTGGTTGTTGAGGGTAACCTCCGTTTCTACATCAACATCGAGCTTATCCATGGGGATGATGGACGGGCTTTTGAATGGCGTTAGCCACATTTTTACGGATAGCTTAGCCTTCCCCTCTGATTGCTCAACGACAGAAATGTCGATATCTAGCTTGTAGTAAAACTTAGAAATGCCAGTCTTTACGGCCGAAGCAACGGCTATTTTAGGGAATCCATAGCTGTCGTAGGAGGCTTTTTTGTCGAAGCATTGGTATGGGAAGGCATTTATTCCTTTCATTTTCATATAGGTTTCTACGCTGTTGTAGCATAGGTACCAAAACTTTGTTTCGCTTTTTGGCGTTGCAAAGATGCTCGGGTTGAGCTTCTCGATTAGAGCTTTTGCTTCGGTACTTAGCGTAAGGTTATAGCCAATAAGCGCCATCTCCTTATTGGTAAAGTCGTAGCATAGCGCTTTTAGGCTGCATGCTATTAGGAGCGTTGATATGATTGCTAGCTTTTTCATTTTACCTTGTTTTAACAGCCTAAAAGTAGAAAGAACATTTGAAATAGTTGGTGTTTCCGACGCCGTCGGAGATATAAAATTCCAGCTCATGCTCCTTGCCTTTGGAGATTCTGTCTTCGTCTAGCTTTAGCGAGATGAGGTTGTACTTCGGATCGTACTCCCCAATTACCCATTTCCCATCTACGTAGATGTCGTAGGCATCGACACCTGTTTTATCGTCGTAAACGGTAAAGTTGAGGATGCCGTTGGAGGGGGCCACATTTTTTTGAGGAGTAAACCTTGGCTTTATGGTTGGTGCAACGGTATCGATGCTTACAAAGAAGCGGCCAAATTCGCTGCTAGTGGTTGTAACTACCCCATTCTCGAGGGCGCCGCCTAGCGAAGTGTAGGCGCTGTTGGTACCCCGTGCGATAAACACCTTTTCTGAGAGAATTTCGGGGATGTTGGCTGCCTTTATTGCTATTTCGAAGGGCTTACTTAGGGGCTGAAGGTTGCTGCCTAAGGTTACGACCTTGCTGTATGGTAGGAGGCTTTCCTCTTCCTTGTAGTCGAGAAGCAGGCTTTGGTAAAGTGATTTTCCGGGAATGGTTATTTTGGCTGCAGCCTTTCTTATAATGTTTGTTTTGTTGTAGTAGGCTGGGATTCGAGCAGCAAGGTTGCTTTTGGTGCTTTTGGTGGAGGCGTTGCCCTTAACCCAGATTTCGGTGCTAGTCTCGTTCCCGTTATTGTCGGCTACGATTACTGATATTTTGTGCGGCTGCCCATCGGTAAAGCGGATCATTCCGGCATTCTTTTGGCCATCGAGCACGGAAAAGGTGTTGTTGGGCTCCTTGTACGCCCTTATGATCTCCCTCTTTTTAGTGACGAACTGCTCGAAATCGATGACCGAGTTGATGAAGCGGGTTTCGTCGAAGGCAAACTTGGTGATGTCGAAAAGGTATACCGAAAGGCTATCGACCTGCACTTCGATGCGCTTGGGGAGGTATTCGTTGGTGGAGTTGGGCATGTAGTCGGCGCACTCGATGCCAACGAAGAAGGATTTAGGAACGCTGATGGTGTCTTTGGTGCGCGCCGAAATTTCCTTGTAGATGGAGGGGACAGGAACCCCTTTAATGGTATCTTGCTGGTAGATGACCACGTTTTTTATCTTGGGAGGAAGCTTATCGGCGATGTAGATGTACCCGTTGCCAAGAGGGTTTAGCGTCTCCTCGGTTTGCATATCGCGGATTTCGAAGTGGAGGTGCGGGCCACCCGAGGCGCCGGAGTTTCCGCTGTAGCCAATGAGGTCGCCCTTCTTAAACTGGAAGAGGCTTTTGTTGGGGAAGTCGTTTATGGAGAAGCTCTCTTCGGAGTACTGGCGGGTGCGGACGTAGCGCTCAATTTCGGGGGTAAACGAGTCGAGGTGGCCGTATACGGTGGTGTAGCCGTTGGGGTGGTTAAGGTAAAGGGCCTTTCCAAATCCGCCAGGGCTGACAAATATTCGCACCAGGTAGCCCTCTTCGGCGGCATAAACGGGAATGCCCACCTTCGATTCGGTGCGGTAGTCCAATCCGGAGTGGAAGTGGTTTTTACGGAGCTCGCCGAAGTTGGCGGAGAGCTTGGGCTCGATACGCATTGGTGGCGCAAAAGAGGCTTGGGTGGTTTGTGCATTGGCGGTAGCGGCGGGCAGCAAAATCCCAACGATCAAATACGCTGTTCTAAACTTTATCATCCTCTTACTTGGCTCTTGGGAGTTTAAAAACTCAAACATCACTAGGTTTAAATGGGCAGCAGCTTGTGCATCTTGCTGGTTTACTTTCGAACCGAAAACGAAAGAGGGCTTGCGATAGCCCGTGGTCTGCTGCGTCTTGATTACAAAAGAAGTCAATTTATGAAGAATAAAATCATTTATTTCGTAAAAATTGGAGGGGAGATTTTTATTTTTATCTTTGTAATTGTAGTTTTGTATTTCGAAACATTGGATATATGAGCGAAAGTCGAATCGACATAGTTTTTAGGCTAAAGGCGAAGGTTTACCGCCTCATATCCATATGTGATGGCTTAAAGGAAAAGCACGACCAGTCCTTACTTCGGATAGCGGAGCTGGAAAAGGCGCTAGCGGCAAAGGAGAAGGAGGTGCGAGGTTTGATGAATGAAAACGAGAAGCTGAAGCTGGCTAAGGCGTTTTCATCGTCGGATGACTCGAAGGAGGCTAAAGTACAAATAAGCAAAATTGTGCGGGAAATTGACAAGTGCATTGCCTTACTCAATAAGTAAAAACGCATTATAAACTTAGCATGGAGGATAAACTTTCGATACGAGTAAATGTGGCCGACCGGTACTACCCCTTGAAGATTGAGAGATCGGACGAGGAGAAGATACGTAAGGCTGCAAAGATGATAAACGAAAGGGTTACCCAGTACCAGCAGCGCTACGCCGATAAGGATGTACAGGACTTTATGGCCATGGCTGCACTGCAGTTTGTGATAAAGATGCTAGACACAGAATATAAGTTAGATGATTCTCCGTTGTTGGGGGATTTGGAAAAACTTGATAGGGAGATTGACGATTACTTAAGTAAAGTAGAGTAGCACACGATCTTTGATAAGAACTTGCCCGCACAGCACCCTTGCACGTTGCGAAACTCAACACTAATTCTTTAATGGAGTTGCTCTGTGTTGACGTAGGACAGGCCTTACTCCAGCTTGCTGGATTCCTCTATGGAGGACGTTGGAAGTCGCAAATCAACTGGTTACTCCGCCCATGAAATACGGGGTTTTCGACAAACTATGCAGGGACGCTGGGCGGGCTTTTTTTGTGAACTTACGTGAGATTAATTAAACACTATATACACACAAGAGCATGACGACGACTATCATAATAGTTGCAATAGGATCCTTGGTGGTTGGTGGCGTTATCTCTTATGTTCTTTTCAACAAGGTTATCACCAAGCGAAAAGATAAGATAATAAGAGAGGCCGAAGCCGAAGCTGAGGTTTTGAGGAAGGATAAGATTCTTCAGGCTAAAGAGAAATTTCTTTTGATGAGAGCCGAGCATGAGAAGGTCGTAAACGAGAAGAATGCGAGAATCCTGCAGGCCGAAAATAAAATTAAGCAGAAAGAACTTCAAATCAACCAGCGCTTGGAGGAGTACCAGCGCAAGCAGAAGGAGCTGAACGTGCTCCGCGACAACCTCGGCGCCCAAATGGAGCTGGTGGACAAGCGCGGCGAGGAGCTGGACAAGATGCACCGTCAGCAGGTTGAGAAGTTGGAGCAGATTTCGGGCATGTCGGGCGAAGAGGCAAAGAATATGCTGATGGACTCGATGAAGAACGAGGCTAAGACTCAGGCCATGTCGTACATTAACGAGGTGGTGGATGAGGCCAAAATGACGGCCAACAAGGAGGCCAAGCGTATCGTTATACAGTCGATACAGCGCGTGGCTACCGAGGCGGCTATCGAGAATTCGGTTACCGTATTCAACATTGACAGCGACGAGATTAAGGGCCGCATCATTGGCCGCGAAGGGCGCAACATCCGTGCGCTAGAGGCCGCTACGGGCGTCGAAATTATTGTAGACGATACCCCTGAGGCCATCATCCTATCTGCATTTGACCCTGTACGCCGTGAGATTGCCCGCCTGGCCTTGCACCAGCTGGTTACCGACGGCCGTATCCACCCTGCCCGTATTGAGGAGGTGGTTGAGAAGGTGAAGAAGCAGATTGAGGAGGAGATTATTGAGGTGGGTAAGCGCACGGCGATTGACCTGGGAATCCACGGCCTGCACCCCGAGCTGATCCGCCTGATTGGTAAGATGAAGTACCGCTCGTCGTACGGGCAGAACCTGCTGCAGCACTCGCGCGAGGTGGCCAACCTGTGCGGCATTATGGCCTCGGAGCTGGGCTTGAACGCCAAGCTGGCCAAGCGTGCCGGTTTGCTGCACGATATTGGTAAGGTGCCAGACGATGAGCCAGAGCTACCACACGCCATTTTGGGTATGAAGCTGGCCGAGAAGTACAAGGAGAAGCCGGAGATTTGCAACGCCATTGGTGCGCACCACGACGAGGTGGAGATGACCTCGATGATTTCTCCAATTATACAGGTGTGCGACGCGATTTCTGGTGCCCGTCCGGGTGCCCGCCGCGAGGTGGTGGAATCGTACATCAAGCGCCTGAAGGAGATGGAGAACTTGGCGCTATCGTACCCCGGTGTGCTTAAGACCTACGCGATACAGGCCGGACGCGAGCTGCGCGTGATTGTGGGCAGCGAGAAGGTGAACGATGCCGACGCTGAAAAGATGTCGTTTGAGATTGCCAAGAAGATTCAGGATGAGATGACCTACCCTGGGCAGGTTAAGATTACCGTTATTCGCGAAACGCGCGCAATTAGCTACGCCAAGTAGCTGTTGCCTTACGATATGGAAGGGGCTGCCAGTGCTGGCAGCCCCTTTTGCGTTGGTGGGGGTAGGGCTCCCGGCGGCCCTACGGGATGTCCCTTCGGCCCGCTTTGGGCTCCCTGCACCCCGACTTCTGCTCCCTGCACCCCGTTTTTTGCTCCCTACGGTAGGGATGGTGCTCCCCGCACCCCGAATGGATGTCCCTACGGTAGGGTTGACGCTCCCTGCACCCCGATTTGATGTCCCTACGCCCCGTTTGGCACTCCCTACGGCAGGAGGTGGGCTCCCTACGGCCCGACCTGATGTCCCTGCGGCGGGGGCGGATATCCCCGCATTGCGCCTTAGCCTGCCGAGGGTACGGGGAGCGGGGTTGGCGGTTGGTTTTGGGGGACTGACGGCTGGGGTAAGGGTAGGGGCACGCCGACTTAGCGTGGCGGTAGTGGCGGACGGGGTGGCTGCCTGCCGGCGGCTGTAGCGGCGGGTGGAGGCTGGATTGGGGGTGTGCCCTGGGGTATGGTGGGCGGTGGCGGCGGGCGGGGGATAAAAAAAAAAGACCACCTGCGGGTGATCTTTGCGGAGCGGGCTACTTGGTGGGCGAGGGCTTGTCGTCCTCCTTCTTGGCCTTGGTGGGGATATAGCCGCAGGCCTTGAGGGCGTTGGTGAAGGAGAAGTGGTCCTGCAGCTCCTTGTTGCCTACGAGGTAGGTGGAGGCGAGCTTGCAGATGGAGATGACCTCGTCGTAGATGCCGTTGAGCTCCTCGACGTTGGCGGCGTTGATGCTTTTACGGTTTACCTTAACGTTCTCCTGGATGTCGTTGGCCTCGATGAGGAGCTTGGCCTGCGATACGAGCAGGTCGAGGGCCTGCGGGTTGGCGCCGGCGGCTACGAGCTCGGCTTTGACCTCGGGGGTTAGGTTATTTTTTACGGTAACGAGGGCCTTGATGTAGGTGGACTGGGTCATTTTGGCGCTGGATACGGCGGATAGGCCCAGGTGGGTGAGCAGGGACTCGCTGCGGGCGGGGTTTTTGCGGAAGTCGACCTCTATTTCCTGCTTGAGCTCCATTAGGCCCCGGTGTGCGGCCTCGGTGGTGGTGGTGACGGTGTGGGTGGCCTGCTTGAGCAGGGCTAGGGTGTCGATGCCGATGTTGTTTTCGAGGATGGCGGTTGCCCGGGTTTTGAGGTTGGTGAAGAAGGGAGCCTTCCACTGGGGACGGCGGGCGGCGAGCTGGGCCTGGTGCTCGATTCCACGTTCGGCGATGTAGGTGCAGGCCATCAGCATGATGACGTCGCTGGTACTGTACAGACGGTTTTTCATAGTTAGGTAGTTTTTTGGTTAAACTCCTTAAAATTAAGGAAATTTTAAATACAAACATAAATTGGGGCGAAAAAGTTAATTTTAGTAGTGGGTTTTTTGTGTTTTGTTAACTTCGCGCTGAAAATTTTACTAAAACAAATACAATGAAAAGATCATTAACGTTTATTTTGATGCTGGGGGGGTAATGCTGGGCGCCCTTAGCGGATGCGAGAAGGAGAAGAGCGCAACGGAGCCGGTGTACAACCCGATAAGCCGGCTGGATGCGGAGGTGCTGCTGAAGCAGTGGAACGCCGAGCGTAAGGGGCGGCTGAAATCGGCCACGACGCTTAACCTTACGGAGGAGCAGTGGGGGCGAGCGAAGGTGTACCAAAATTTAGATGAAGCTATTAGTACTATTAGCATACCTCTTAGTAAATGGAAGGTGTTATGCTTTGGGAAAAATAGAGAGGGCGCTGGAGTATATTTTTGCGAAGTGCGACCTGACGATCACTATCTTGAATTAAATGGAGGAAGAATAAATAAGAGTACTTATACTGGATACTTAGTGTTCTTCAATGATAAAGGTAAAGGTATAGCCGCCTATTGTTATGTCGATGGTAGATTCAAAGGTGTGTATGAAGTTGCTACTCAGCAATCCTTTTTTAAAGATATTACAAAAGAAGTGTTTAATTTGGAAGAGGTTGTTGTTGTCGCAAACCGCGAGTCCCCATGGAAATGGATACATGATGGGAACAAAGGTTGGACATTAAATCTATGTATGCCAGACTATACATTCGAAGAAAGAGGAGGCGGTTACTCTAATGGAACGTCTAATCCTGATCCAAAGCCGGAGGTGGACACTAGCGATGCCAACTTTAGGAATACGAAGGCTGCCTGCATTTTGGCCAAGCTGCTGGGAAAGACGAATACCACGATGTACGACCCCAGCACGGTGGTGGGGAAGCTGCTGAAGGACTACTGGGGGAAGACAGCCGCAGGTGCCCATAACCTAAAGTTTGTGGTATCGCCTAGCTCGATGTTGGTGTCTGGCTCTACTCATGCTCAATGCGAAACAGATAAGAGTGGCAAATCAAATAATGTAATTATTAGGATCAGCCAAGAGTACATGGAGTCTTGCTCTAACATTGAACTGGTAAGAACATTGATCCACGAGAGCATTCATGCTGAGATATACGTGCGCATGCAAGGTTTAAACGGAGGCGTTTCTACGGATGCCGATTTTGCGAGGCTATTTGAGCAGTACAAGACCTATGGCGACCAGCGCGACCAC
>NZ_JTLD01000029.1:10509-35574 GCF_000798815.1 Alistipes sp. ZOR0009
GCGCAAGGCCTAAAGGCGTACCATGATGCGGGGTATATGGCGGAGTTTGATGCGAATGTGGGTAAGGTATACGGCGAAGATTTTGACTCCCAAAAATTCTATAGCATGATGGCGTGGATTGGTTTGGAAGATTCAAAGGAGTTTAATCTTAAGAAAAATGATAAAGTTTGGCACTCTGATTATCTAAATTATAATAAAGCTTCAGGAATGTGTGATTTGAAAGATTGCAAATAAATGAGAACCATGAAAAATATCGTTCAATTAATTTTGCTTTTAGGGATACTTTCTATGAGCAAATCAATATCGGCGCAGGAAAGGGTTTTTATTTTGTTCGATTATCATTACCCTGAGTCCTATTATGCTCCATTTTCTCCTAAAAAGGCTGATGAAATTGGAAGTTTTGTATTACAGAAAAAAGTTGGAGATTGTGCTGAAAATAGCTTTGGATTTTTCAAAGCAAGATCGCCATTAAGCGTTTTAACTATAAATATAGATAGTCTGACGAATATTGTAACATCCAAGTGGGTGGCTAACCAATGCGATACAACTCTGGTTAATTTCTTTAAAAACAAGCACGTTTATATCATACCTAAGGATAGTTTGAAGTGTAAAAGAGGGAAAGCTTATTTAGTTTCATATACCTATTGTGAGAAAATATAGGCAATTTAAGTTAGGACGAGGTTTTGCTTTGTCCTAACTTATTTATATAGGTTAGAAGCCTGACGGTTGGTGGATGTACTGTAGGATAGTAAAGTAGAAACTATTATAATAAACTTATGAAAGGGATAGCTTTTTTTCTAATTTTTATCTTGGCAGCAGTGTGTGTTAAGGCGCAGAAGGATACGATCTATTTTATTTTTAATGGTAGCGTGAAGAATTCGTGTAAGGTAATGTCTGATTCGCTCACCTATAAGTTAAGATCAGATTCAACATGGTTTAACATAGAAATTAGTACCCCATTTTCACTTACTCACGAGTTAGCCCATGTGGGGAAGTACGATAAGTGGATATATTTGTCAAGACAGGATCTGTTTTTATTGAGGAAAAGGTATAATTTATCATACTTAACCTCATTGACAGGAAGGCAGTTTATCGATCGATTCGGATATCTTCAGTATGGTCATGTTTACTACCTAATCCCGTTGCTTGACAAGGATGATAGGGGGTATAAAGCTTATGAGTTTACCTTTGAAAGCAACTTTTTAAACGTGGAGTAGGGAGTCGGTGTTGTTCGAACCTTATTTAAGCATTAGGAGGAGTCTCCTAAAATAACAAAAGAATGCCACTAGGATGAAGAAACTATTTTTACTGCTGCCTTTTAGTTTTTTGCTGTGGAGTAGCGCATGGTCTCAGAAGGATACTCTTTTTTTTCTGTACAAGGGAACTTTTTATTCGGAGAAAGGGTTTACTCAGAACCAGCATATTGTGAAAACTTGCAACAATAAAGTTGTAAATTTTTCTGTAATAGGAAAAAATGGGGTAAAGCATGAGTGTACTTACTTAGTCGAATATAATAAATGCACAACTTTTGACTTATCGCAAGTTTTGATGTCTAAGAACGTTTACTTCTTGGATTATCTTAGCGAACTGAGCGCTGAAGATTTTATTCGAAAGTTTGGGTGTATTAACTATCAAAATAATGAAAGATTGGTTTTTTTAATACCTGTTGCAGATATCAATAGGTGTAGCTGTACAGGTTACCAGATCCATTTTTACAGCGATTTTATATGGCCTAAGGAGTAGGTATTGTTGGAACTTTATCTAAGCATTAGGAGGATTCTCTTAAAATAATAAAAGGAATGAAGAAATTATTTTTACTGCTGTTTTTTAGTTCTTTGCTGTGGAGTAGCGCATGGTCTCAGAAGGATACTCTTTTTTTTATGTATAAGGGATCTTTTCTTTTGGAAGCGAAACAAACAAGCAAACAGCCTATACAGAGGAGTATTGTCGATAAGAATTTATATTTTGAAGTATTAAGTGTTAAAGGGGTAAAGCATGCTTGCGTACACTATCCTGAATATGATAAGAGATCGGTTTTTGACTTATCGCAAGTTTTGATGTCTAAGAACGTTTATTTCTTGGATTATCTTAGCGAACTGAGCGCTGAAGATTTTATACGAAAGTTTGGGTATATTAACTATCAAAATAATGAAAGATTGGTTTTTCTAATACCTGTTGCAGATATTAATAGATGTAGCTGTACAGGTTACCAGATACATTTTTACAGCGATTTTATATGGCCTAAGGAGTAGGTATTCTCTTTTTTCGGAATATAATTAAAGACAGTATAAAGGATGGCAGAAGCAAAGCGTATAGGATTTTATATAGGCCTTGTGAGATAGAATAACCTAAGGGTTACGGCATTCTTTGGTAGGGTGTCGTGCCCTCTTTCTTAAAAAAACGGCGCGACCACAATATTATGGCCGAGTCGGACTACGTAAACCTGATAGCGCAAGGGGTAACGACATACTGAGATGAAGAACTTTTATAACATCTACATTCTAATGAAAAAAGTACTGGTGATTATGCTTTTTTCTGTAGGCGTATTACAGGGATTTTCGCAGCAAGTGGAGAGAACGGAAGTTGGAGAGGCTCTTGTTTATACCATTAGCGAGCATGCCAATGGACGTACCTTTACTAACGGATATTTAAAAGAGTCGTTACTCTACAAGAAGGACTTAACCTACTGTGATTGCATTTTTGAAGGAAATGCAGCAGCGCTCAAGAATGATTTGCTGAAGCAGATTGAGCAGGTTATTCCTAATTTTAAGGAAAAGTTGAGCCGTAGCAACGTAGCCGCATATGTGGTTTTGTTACCAACTATTGACGGGTGCGTAAAGGATGCCTCTGTTGGGTGGAATAGTAACTTTAAAGGTCTCTTTTCAGAAAAAGAGCTTGAGGCTATTATTGGGGCAGCTAAGAGTATTGCGCTAAAAGTTAGCTGCGATAGCCTGAAAAGTGGTTTAAAGTACTGCTACCCTTTTACGATCACCTATTTCCCAAACTGAAAACAAGGCTAGGAATGTAGTACCAGGGGGGAGCCAGACAGGCTCCCTCTTTGGGTTTTTATTAAAGCTCTTTTGTGGCCTCGACCGCCAGATCGATGTTTTTTACGCTGGTTTCATAGATGAGGATGCTAAAACCAGAGGTAGCGTATTGTTCTGTAGACTGGAAATGGGGCGAGGGTGTCGGTAGGATTTGAGGAGAGTATGACCTGCGTGTGGACTTATAAAAAAATGGAAAGAGGCTTTGTTGTAAGGTGATTTGGGAATGGCTGCCTTATAGGATGGCTCTTGCTGCCCAATAAAAGGATAGCGGATGGAGGTGTACTACCTTTTTGTTTAAGTAACGGGGCGTCGGGAGTGGGGTGGCTTTAGCTAAATTAGCGGTATCAATAGGTTAAAATATAGGGAATGAAAAGATTTTTAATACGCGTTTTAAAGCCGCTAGGGGGCATGGCTATGCGACTTAGAGGAGACCTGTACATGAGTGGCTGTTGTTTAAACCTAATAGCTGAGGGTGTGTTAAAAAGTTAGATCCGTTGGTAGGGGGCTGTAATAGGGGGGCTGAGGATTCATTAAGGGCACTTACGCTACCTGTTAGACGAAAAAACATCACGCAACCATGACATTATAGAAGGATTGAATGGCATTGAGCATTTATGTTGCTGTTGGTGGTTATGCGGAGGTATTCATTGTTACATTAAATCTACATTCGAATGAAGAAGGGGCTGATGATTACTATTTTCTCCGTAGTAGCTTTGCGGGGATTTTCTCAAAATGTAGAACGAACGGAGGTTGGCAACGCCTTTGTTTACAAGATTAGTGAGTATGCGGATGGTAGTTCCTTTACGAAAGGATATTTAAAAGAATCGCTACTTTATAGGAAGGAGCTAACCTACATAGATTGCCCTTTAGAAGGAAATATGGTTGAGATAAAGAACTATCTGCTGAGATCTATAGAAAATGTCATCCCCAATATTAGAAAGAAATTGAGCCGCAATGATGCTACTATGTACGTGGTTTTGCTACCTAGTACAGAGGGAAAAATAGTGGATGCCTATGTTGGGTGGAGTAATAGCTATCGGGAATTCTTTTTGGAAAAAGAGCTGCAGGGTGTTATTGCTGCTGCAAAGAATATCTCGTTAAAATTTGGGAACGGGAGTGTAAATGCTATATCGAGGTATTACTACCCAATTACCGTCTTCATTTTCCCGAATCTAAAAGTTGTTCTAACTATTTAGAATGAGAGAGGGAGCCTGACGGACTCCCTCTTTGGGTTTTTATTAAAGCTCTTTTACGGCCTCGATCGCCAGCTCGATATTCTTTACGCTGGTTTCGTAGATTAGGTAGTCGTGAGGTGGCGGAGAGCAGAGTGGTACGTCGCTGTTGCGGTACTCCATTTTACTTTCGTAGGTGTGCTGGCCGCTGAGGTGGAACTCTTGGGCACCACACTTGGCTAGCTCGGGTAGGTTGCTGGCATTTACACCACTACCTGGCATTATAATGATGCGGCCGTTGCTTTGCTTTACCAGCTGGGTAAGCAGGCTAACCGCCTCGATGGCCTTTGGCTTTAATCCGGAGGTTAGGATGCGGTCGGCTCCGGTTGCGATGACATCTTCCAATGCTTCTAAGGGATCTGGGGTGTAGTCGAAGGCGCGGTGGAAGGTGAATGACATGGGACAAGCCAATTCCACGAGTTCTTTGGTACGAGCTACGTCAACCCTGCCGTTGCTTAGGAGGATACCGCAAACCACGCCATCGGCGCCTAGCTGCTTGGCCATGCTGATGTCTTCCTTGATGGTTTCGAACTCGATGTCGGAGTACAGGAATTCGCCAGCACGTGGACGAATTAGTACGTTTAGCTTAATGTTTAGTATCTTGCGGGCAAGCGCGAGGGTTCCGTATGAGGGGGTTGTGCCGCCGAGAGAAAGGCTTTCGCATAGTTCGACCCTGTAGGCTCCGGCCTGCTGCGCGTTGAGGGCGCTTTGTACTGAATTGGCGCAAACTTCTAGCTTCATTCGAATTGATTGTTTTTGACTGCGGGATGCCACCTGCAAGGTAACGCTTTATTCGTACGCTTGGCTGTGATGGTATTCCTGTATAAGCGTGTTTTATTGGGGTTTTTGGTTTTTAGAAAAAGCGTAGCCTAAATGGCTACGCTTTTTTATGTTTTGCCTTACGTGGCCGAATTTTCGGTGTGCTGAAAGGCTTTTTGATGGCTACTTTGCGTGAAGATTTTTGAGAATCGTTTCGCCTAGGCTAATGCTATACCCTTCGGAGTAGTAGCCGATTTCTCCCTTTCCGTTGATGACAGAAACCTGAGGAGCTTGTGCACCTCCGTTGTTGCCGCACATTAGGTCGATGGCGTTGCCGATGTCTCCGGAGGCATCGTATCCCCAAATGATGTTTTTAGGAAGGTTGCTGTAGCTGGCTGTGTTGAAGCTCATGGTTAGCTTGCCGCTTTTTACAATCAGTAGAATATATCCACCCCATTGATCTAGTCGCTGCTTTACGGCTTTAAGATCTTCGATTAGGTGCTTGGTTGGCTCCTTGTCGGGGTCGATAACGGCCACTACAATGCCCTTGTCTGATACGTAATCGCTAAGCCTTGTTTTGCTGTTGGGCGCAAGCGGAGTGAAGTTTGCCTCCATATCAGCCTTGCCCAAAACATCGCCATCCTGCATGAACGGACGAAGCTCGATAGGAACGGTTACCGATTTGTCCTTTTCGATGGTAAAGTAGCTGATGTTGCAAAGAACGGTACCATCATTTTGGCGGTTTCCGGTCATTACGCGGTAGAACCCAGCCTCTAGGTTAAGCGTGCAGGGGAAGTGCTCCACTTCGGGCGATCCTTCGTAATCGAGCGTTACAAACTGTCCTTTTTGGAACTTGGCAACGGTGAAGTGGCTGTAGTATTTAGGCGTAAATGTTGGGTCGGCAGAGGCGTTGGTAAGAACGAGCTTACCTCTATCGATGGCAACTGCTTTGGCTGTCTCGAACTGTGCGTTTTTCCATACTCCATTGTCGTTGTATTGAGGCTGAAGGGTTGCTGGCTCGAATCTGGCAGCAACACCCAGCGAGCGGCAAACCGTTACAAAGAATAGGTTACGAGAGTACTTATCGGCAATACGGTAGCTGTAAACGGCCTCGGGACTTAGAGGAACATTGTAGTAGTTGGTTACGGTATCGATGGTGATGTTGCCCTTGATCCAGGCTACCAGCGTACTTGGGTTTGCAGCAAACTGTTTTTTAAGGTTGGCTGGTATGTTTTTTTGAAGGAAACTTCTCCATGTGGTAATCATTTCCTTCCCAACTCGTAACCCCCAAACATACTTCTGCGTCATTTCTGTATTATCCTTAGCTTTCCCAATGGCGTTTAGATGGTTGGTAAGGATCGCTGCCGTAATGTCGTGGAAATCTTTTTCTGCTAATGATGCAAGTAGACCGATGCCAGCTGTTTTGGTTGCGGGAGTCAGGCTACCTACAAACGCTTCTATTTCGCGCCAGTTTCCTCTGCTTTGCTTGAAGAAGGGAAGTAGCGTTTTGATATCGATTTGCTGCTTGACCGCAATTTTAGCAACAGCGGCGGAATCAATAAATGTGGCAACGTAGCTATTACGGATGCTATCTTCCTCGTGCAGGCGCCTGTTGTTGATGGCAGCCTTGGCGGAGTTAACAGGGGCAATTGGGATAACTTTAGGTGGAATTAACTCTAAGGATTCAGTTCTTTGGGTAAAGTTTGGTTTTGCGATGGTTACGGTAACCGTGTCGTTGCTTTTACCCGAAATTTTGCTGTATCCATAAAGCTCGCCGCTAGAAGCCCATGCAATAAGGTCGCCATAGCCTGTTTCGAGCGAACTGTTTCCTTTTGCATCCGTATACTTTGTTCCGATTGGGTAAAATTCGGAGTAGTTGTAGACCATGAATTCGACCTTGGCTTTTGGCGCTGGCTTTCCGTTAGCGTCAACCACCTTTACAAATACGTTACGAGTGTTGGTGTAGTTTGCTAACAGGTTGATGCGGGTGTAGAGAGGTTCTTTCTGAAGCGATTCCTCTTTCCCTTGATATTGTCCAAAGACAACGGTGTGCGTCATCATTGCTCGCTTGGCAGGAGCTGCAAACCAGCCAAGATCTAGCTCGGCTTCTGGCTCACAAGCGCCAAGAAAGTGCCATTTTCCGTCGATCCAAACCTCTACCCAGGCGTGGTTGTCGTCGGTATGTGCCCAACGTGGAGTGTAAACCTGACGTGCAGGAATACCTACCGAACGAAGTGCTGCTACGGTAAAGGTGCTCTCTTCTCCGCAGCGTCCAAAGGCGGTACGAACGGCGGTTAAAGGACCTGAGGTACGCTCGTCGGTGCTACGGTAGGTTACCTTCTCGTGGCACCAGTGGTTAACCTCTAGAGCGGCATCGTACATGCTCATGCCTTTAATCCGATTCTTTAACTCGGCAAAGAAAATTTTGCGGGCATCGTCGGTATACTCGTTGTTTATGCGGTATGGCAAAACAAAGTGGTTGAAAATGTCCTCAGGAATCTTACTGTCCCACGAGAAAAATTTCTTAGCCTCCAAGGTTACCTTGATTTGCTCCTGTACGTATGCTCCGCTGTGCATGGTTATATCGCTAAGGGGCATAAAGGCGGCTAAGAAGCTAAGGGCTTTATACTCTTCTGTGTTCTGCTTTTTGTCAGCAGATTTAAGGAGATCAGGTATTCCGTGCTTAAATTGGCTTTTACGCAGCTGTAGCTGCTTTTCGATAGCTAGGTTGCTGGTTTGGTGTTTGTCTGCCGTGTTGGCATTTGCAAATGCTGCAACAAGGGCAAGTGCAATGGTGGTAACGTAAATTCTCATAAATTTTGGTTAACGGGAATAGTCGGTAGGCAAATGTAGCAATCTTTCTGGCTTAATGGCATAAAGAGAAGCTGTACTCGATTGCGGAATCATAGAAATTTAAGATGTTTAGCTAGGGTGGGTATGGCCTATTCTGTTCGGTTGTGGGAGATTTTTCTCGCTGCGTAAGCAGCAACTATTTGTTCAAATGCTTTAATCTGAAGGATCTTTCCCGTTTGCGTTCTTTTAAGTGCTATATTTGCCAGCCAATTAGTTTGGTGCAATCAACAATTAACAAATGCTTATGTCGTTTTCATCCCTCGGACTTTCAGAATCGCTGCTTAAGGTTATTCAGCAGCAGAACTATACCAAGCCTTTTCCCATACAGGCGCAGGCTATTCCTGTAGCGCTGCAGGGGCGAGACGTGCTTGGCATTGCACAAACGGGTTCGGGGAAAACCATGAGCTTTGTGCTGCCCATTTTGGAGCTTCTTAGAAAGGCATCGCCCTCGAGGAACCGCCATGTAGGGGCATTGGTGCTTGTGCCAACGCGCGAGCTCGCTATTCAGGTGGAGGAGGTGGTTCGCCTTTTTAGCGCGGCGCTTTCCGAACGGATTAAGAGCCTTGCCGTTTACGGGGGTGTCTCCATAAACCCCCAAATGATAAAGATGCAGGGGGTGGAGATTCTGGTTGCCACGCCTGGCCGTCTGCTGGATCTGGTAAGCTCCAACGCCGTAAGCCTTTCGGAGGTGCGAATGCTGGTGCTCGACGAGGCCGATAAGATGCTGAATCTTGGCTTTCGCGACGAGATGGCCGACATCTTTAAGCTGCTTCCCGAAAAACGGCAAAACCTGCTCTTCTCGGCGACCTTAAGCAAGGAGGTGCTAAACCTCAACGAAATATTGCTGTACGACCCCGTTGTGGTAAAGGTGGAGGCTCAAGAGCAGAACCTCGACAACATCACCCAGCTGGCCTACTACGTTACCCCCGAGCGAAAGGGCCCGCTTTTGCGCTACCTGATCGATCAGGAGAACATGGAGCAGGTGCTCATCTTCGTTTCGGAAACCATGCGCGCCGATGCCGTGGTGGTAAAGCTGCGCCAGAACGGGATTAAGGCCGTCGCGCTGCACGGAAAGCTGAGTCAGGGTGCACGAACCCGAGCTTTGGCCGACTTTAAGGAGGGGCGCATCACCGCCTTGGTGGCTACCGACCTTGCCTCGCGCGGTATCGACATCGAGTATCTTCCCTACGTGATCAACTACGAGCTTCCCCGATCGCCAAAGGACTACATCCACCGTATTGGACGAACCGGACGCGCCGAGGCTCCCGGAACGGCCATATCGTTGGTGTGCGAGGAGGATAGGCATCACTTTAAGGTTATCCAAAAGAAGATGGGCCGATGGGTTAACTTTACCTATACCGACGATATCAACCTACAGGGATTTTAGAAGGACGATTTGCGATATGCGTATTGCGTAATGCTATTTGCGTAGCCATAATTGCAGGAAGATTGTTAAACTGTTGCGCTGTGGGGTGGCCTATTGCCAACTTAGCAGCTTGCAAAGGCTTCTGTAATGGTTGTTGCGAGCAGAGGAGTTAGGTTTTCTTTTGCTCTATATGCGGGGCGCTTCACCAGTAAGAAGAACTAAAACAAGCGCGACCATACCCGCGAAGGCGGATGTCGCCGGAGTGCACTCCTTGAATTTATAGGGTTGGTCTGATAGTCGTAGACGTGGATTCGACCCACGAAAGTTGGAGGTGTATATACGCTGTCATGCCCGCAAATGTGGGCATTTCTTAATGATAAGCAGCTAAAGTACCCATGCTATTTCCGCTCTTACCTTGAAGACAGGCCGTTAATCAGCCGTTAATAGCTAACTTTCAGCTCTGGTTGGTAAGCCATTTCAACCGTTCTCCAAAGAATCGCCCCTTAGCGTTTATCCTCTTTCCAACAACTCCTATTTTACCTCAACGGGGAGCAAGCCTTCCCTCAATTTTTCTATCTTTAAGGCTTATTCCAATTTTTATAGCCTAAAGGTATGCCAACGTTAGTAGTTTACAACGCCTCAGCGGGTTCTGGAAAGACCTACACCCTTGCCCGCGAGTATATTTTGCAGATAATTCGTCGCCCGATGGAGTACCGCTCGATTTTGGCGGTAACCTTTACCAACAAGGCCACCGAGGAGATGAAAACGCGCATTATTGGCGAGCTCTACACGCTGGCTAAGCACCAAACGGGCAACGGAAAGGAGCCCAACTACCTCGCCTTTCTGGTAGAGGAGCTCCAAAAGGAGTTCGGCAACCCTGCCTACGAGCAGGCGGCAGCCGAAATATCGGCAAGGGCGCAGCGCGTGCTCACGGCCATCCTCCACGACTACTCCAACTTCGCCATCTCCACCATTGACAAGTTCTTTCAGAAGGTGGTGCGCAACTTTGTTCGCGAGCTGAACATCCAACCGGGCTACGTGCTCGAACTCGATGGCGAGCGGGTGCTATCGTTGGCCGTTGATAAGGTGCTGGAGGGGCTGCACGAGGACGAGCAGCTGCAGCGCTGGCTTTTTGAGCTGGTGGAAGAGCGCCTCAACGAGGGCGAGAGCTGGGAGCTGTCGGGCATCCTCAACGAGCTGGGAAAGCAGCTCATGCGCGAGGAGTTTCGGATGCAGGATGCCTCGTTCTACGAAAAGATAAACGACAAATCGTTCCTCGACGGATACTTTAAGCGGCTGCAGGAGCGCAGCCGTGCCGCCGAAAAACGCTATATCGATGGTGGGAAGCGCGCCATGGAGTTCTTTAGTGCCAACGGGATCGACTTTAGCGACATCCCCGGAGGGAAAACCGGCTTTGCCTCGCTATTCGAAAAGGCCAGAGAGGGCAAATTCCCCGATGGATACGCCAAGGCTGCGGCGGCCTGCAACAACCTAGAGGATTGGCTGCACGCCAAAAAGCCGCGCATGACCGAGGCGGTGTACAGCACCCTTAACCCAATACTCTGCGAGCTGGTGCACTACCTCGACACCGAACGAAACACCTTTGAGGTGGCCATTAAGAACTTCCGAACGCTGGGCGTGCTGGCCGACATCGATCGGCAGGTGCGCGAGCTGGCCGCCGAAGACAACCTGCTGCTCATTTCGGACACCAGCTACATCGTGAGCAAGCTCATAGAGGGCACCGATGCCCCATTCATATACGAGAAGATGGGAAACCGCTTCACCTCGTACCTAATCGATGAGTTTCAGGACACCTCCTCGCAGCAGTACGGCAACTTTAGGCCGCTGCTCGAGAATAGCATTGCCCAAGGTGGCTACGCCATGGTGGTGGGCGACGTTAAGCAGAACATCTACCGCTGGCGCGGGGGCGATTGGCTCACCCTTGGCCGACGGGTATTCGAAGATTTCGATGCGCAGAAGATTTCGCTCGATACCAATTTCCGAAGCAAGCGCAACGTGGTGGAGTTTAACAACGCCCTATTCCCGGTGCTTGCCCAAAGCCTCGAGGGCAGGTATGCCGAATCGGGGTTGACAACCCAAACCATATCAACCATCTACGAAGATGTGGCGCAGCAGGTTCCCAGCTCGCCCAGCAAGGAGGGCGGGTTTGTTCGGCTGGAGCGAATGGAGGCTACCGAAGAGGAGACCTCCGACGAGCTCTACCAGCGCGTGATGCACACCCTGGTGGCGCAGATCGTGGAGTTGCAGGACGAGCGTGGCTTTCATCCTTCGGACATTGCCGTGCTGGTGCGCCGCCAAAAGGAGGGGCAAATGGTGGCCGAGGCGCTGCTCGAGGCTCGTAACGCCAGCCATCCCGAGGGGCAGCACCGGTTCAACTTCATCTCGCAGGGGGCTTTGTACCTTTCGTCTTCAGCAGCCATAAATCTTATTGTGGCGGTGCTACGCTTGTCCATCACCCCAACCGATTCCATCAGCGCAGCGCTGGTTTCGTATATCGAAAAGATTGAACAGGGCAGGCCTGTTGAGCATGGCTACTTCGAGGCTGAGACCTCGCAGCGCATCCTCGACCTTATTGGCCGTATAGAAAACCTTCCGCTGCCCGAGGCGGTGGAGGCCATCATTGCCGAATACCATTTGAATACCATTATAGATGAACTGCCCTTTATTGGCGGCTTCTGCGATGCCGTTTTGGGTTTTGCCACCCAAAAGATTTCGGATGTCTCCTCGTTTGTGGAGTGGTGGGACGAGCGCGGATGCAATACCGAACTTTACCTGCCCAACCAGGAGGAGGCTATCACCATTCTGACTGTACATAAGTCGAAGGGGCTGCAGTATAAGGTTGTGCTGATGCCCTTTGCCTCGTGGGAGTACGAGCCTTCGTCGGGGTTGCGTAAGTCGACCCTGTGGGTGGACGGATCGCCGCTCGAAATGGAGGGCGACTACCTCGATGTTATCCCAGTAGACTACAGCAAGGCGCTGCTGAAAAGCGATTTTGCGGGTGCGGGATATACCGAGCAGCTGCAAAGCTACATCGACAACATCAACCTAGCCTACGTGGCGCTTACCCGAGCCGAGCAGGAGCTCTACATCTACATCCCAAAGGGTAAAAGAGCGGGCGACAACATTGGTGAGCAGCTTTTTGCGGCCGCACTTACGCTTCCTGCCGTGCAGGTAGAGGAGCGCGAGGATGGCCAACCCGCCATCGTTGCTACCTTTGGCGAAAAGGGGCATGGACAGCCGAAAGCCGAGGAGGCAGGGAATGTTATTCCGCTTACCTCCTTCAAGATTGGCAAGCCGCTATCTAAGATCAAGCAAAACTACGCCATATCGTTGGCACAGGAGAGCGGGAACCTAAAGAAGGGGCTGCTGATGCACCGCCTATTTTCGCTGGTGGGCACCCTCGACGACCTTCCATCGGCCATCGATACACTGATAGACGAAGGGCTGATGATGGAGACCGAGCGGCAGGAGATTCTAAACGAGGTAAAATCCAAAACAGAAAACCCGGTGGTGGCCGGATGGTTCAATCCTCAGTTTGAGGTGATAAACGAAGGCGATATCATCCTACCCGGGGAGGAGTACCGCGTCCGCCGTCCCGATAGGGTGATGCGATCGGCCAATCATACCGTTGTGGTGGACTTTAAGTTTGGCGAGATAGAGGACGAGACGCACCGCTACCAGGTATTTGGCTACATCAACACCCTAAAGAAGATGGGGTACCCCAACGTACGCGGCTACCTCTGGTACTTCGACCACAACAACGTGGTGGAGCTGCGCTAACCGTAGAAGATTCCCTTAATGATATAGCAGGAAGAGCTGCCCGTAGGGGCGGCTCTTTTGTATTTCGACTTTTCCTTTAAACATTATTTCTTTGGATAATGAGCTGTAAGCTTCACTGTAAAAGAGTAAGGGATGACAATGATGTCATATTTGATAGCCTAAACCTAGTAATCTCCCAACAAAGCCGCGGGGTAACGTGGCTCTGTTGGGTTTACTATCTTTTGAATAAAAGATGGAGAAAGAAGTCCGCTTGATCAGTTGACTGTAGGTGTATTATAGCTATGTTTGTTATATCACAACTACATATATGAATTACTTACATTTTATTTCAACCAATAAGGGAAGTTTTCTTCTGTTGCTTCTAATTAATGCTGCGCTAGTCTTCTATTTAAATAGGTTGTTGATTACTATTAGCAATGACCAGATTGTAAATGCGGTTATACTATTTACATTATCCTTGGTTTTTTATTTGGAAGATTATTATAGGTTTTTGAGGCATAAGAAAATAGTAGTTTGGATACAAAAAAACTCGTCGAAAGGAGCTTTGATTAGCACAAGGGGAACTATTACCAATAGCAGATTGCTGGCACTCCCTTTTAGCATGAGGAGTGAATACCCCGTTAGATTGCCTGCTTATGAAGAGCCCATGTTCTTCTATTCTGATGAAAACGTTATTGTAATTCTGTCTTACTATAAAGAGTTCGGATTAATAAGACGGCATTTACCTCCTATTGTAATATCAAAGAAAGAGGCGATTTGCACTCCCGTTGGGAAAGCAATCACCTCTTCAAAAGTGGATATTTCAAAAATTGAAGATAGTCTTCTATTCTCGTTTCTTTTTGGCTATAAGGGTGTAAAAGAGATTTGTATTTCTACTCCTCCTAACGTGGATTTATAATTATGTAAGAAGATGTTTAAGCAGGTGATTTCGGCTATCCCTTCCTAAACTCCTTCGGGGTTACCCCAAACTCCTGCTTGAATAGCCGCGAGAGGTGGCTGTCGTCGAAAAAGCCCAGATCGTAGGCTATTTCGGAGATGGTGTCGTTGCTTTTTTTTAGGCGGTACATCACCAAGTTTAGCCGGTACTTCAAGATGTAGGTTTTTAGCGATTCGCCTGTCTGCTTTTTAAAGTACGAGCTTATATAGTTTTCCGACATATTAAAATGGTCGGCCAGATTTTTTATACGTACCTCAGAGGCTTGGTAAACGCTCTTTCTGATGTGGTTGATAATCTGATTTACCTTGCTGCTGTTGTTGGCTTGGGCGCGTTCCTGATGGTCGGGGATGTAGCAGATGCTTCTGGCAATGACGCTGATGATAGTCCCCAAGCAGTCGGCCATAATATCCTCGCTATAGCAGCGATCGCTGCTGAATTCGGTCTCAATTTGCTTGGCTAGGGTCAAAATAAAGGCCCTATCGTTTTCGTCGTAGGTGATAACGCCAGGGATGACGTTGGGCTGGTAGAGTATCGTCTCCATCTTATGGATCCATCTAGCCTTTTCCTGCTTGTCCTTATCCTTATGGAAGAAGTACTCCGTAAACTTGATGTATAAGAAGGAGGTTTCTTCCTCTATTTTGAAGCTGTGGGAATCGTCGGGGGTAAGCAGGAATATGCTGCCCTCCTGGTAGCTTACCACCTTTCCGTTAATATCGTGTAATCCTTTCCCTCTTTCCACAAGAATAATCTCGAAGTGGTCGTGATTGTGTACCGGGTAGGTCCATTGTTGGCTAATTATGCGTTGTACCACAATGGGAGAATGTTGCTTGAATTTGGTTGGCATGGGTTTTTACAATTTAATGCTCGAAAAATACATTTTTTATCAACGTGTGCAGCGGTATGTTTGTGAAAAAAGAAAATGAAAGATCGAGAGTATGCAGTGGTGGTTGCCCGAATAGTCTTGGGCATAAACATATGGGCGCACGGGGTGGTTCGAGTACCATCCTTAAATAGCTTTAGCGAATGGATGGTGGGGCTATATAAAGATTGCATTCTACCGCTCCCTTTGGTGCAAGCATGGAGCTATGCCGTTCCCTTCATAGAGCTTTTTTTAGGCGGATTACTCGTTGTTGGGCTCTTCTCTCGAAATGTTCTTTTGGCATTAGGAGGTTACCTCGCGGTGCTAGTTCTTGGTTCCTGCCTCATTCAAAAATGGGAGTGGGCAGCCTTTCAAATGATCTACGCGCTGTTTGTTTCCTTCCTGCTGTACAACCTTGGTTACAATGGATTTTCTATTGATAGGCTTTTGGATAGCCGAAAAGAGATTATTAAATAAAGTAGTAAGTGTATGAAAAAGATGTATCTTTTACCTGCTCTGCTTGCTGGCCTGTTGGCTACAGCTTGCGGAGAAACGAAGAGCGGTACCAACGAAGGCAAACCGGCAGCCGAGTCGACTTGGCCGAACGATGCCCAGCTCGTTATTTCCCTTTCGATGCAGTTCGAAACGGGAGGTCAGCCTGAAGGAGCAGACAGCCCCTTTTCGGGAAATAAGCTGCCAGCCGGGCAGCCCGATCTACCCGCACAAAGCTGGTTTCACTACGGAGCCGTTGAGGGTGTTTACCGAATGCTCGATTTATGGGACAAGCATGGCGTTAAGGTTACCTCGCATGTTGTTGGCCAAGCCGCAGTTCGCTATCCCGAGGTGGCAAAAGCTATTGCCAACAGGGGTCACGAGATTGCTGCCCACGGAATTCGTTGGAGCAACCAGTGGGATATGGCATACGATGAGGAAAAACAATTTATCAAGAAGGGTGTTGATACGGTGGCGGCCATAACAGGCCAACATGCCGTGGGATATAACAGCAACTGGCTGCGTCGGAGTCCCAATACGGTGAAGGTGCTGCAAGATCTGGGTTTCCTTTACCATATCGACGACTTGAGTAGGGATGAGCCCTTTATCGAGATTGTTCGTGGCAAAAAGTTTGTGGTAATGCCCTACACCCTTCGTAATAACGACATTGTCAATATCGAAGGTAAGCATTGGAGTCCCGATCAGTTCCTTAGCCAGCTAAAGGCGGAGTTCGATCAGCTTTATAGCGAGGGGGCAACTAGGCGTCGGATGATGTCGGTTAGCCTACATGACAGGATAGGAGGAACTCCGGCTGTTGTAAAGGTGATGGACGAGTTTATCCGTTACGCTAAGGAGCATAAGGGAGTTGTTTTTATGCGTAAGGTAGACATTGCCAAAATGGTGATAAACGATCCGAATACGCCCGTAGATAACTACGAGGCCGCCTACAATAATTAGAACGAAAGATTAAAAGAAGAAGAGAGCATGGAAAGAGCAGAAATTTTGGCAGCCTTCAACTTTAGGCATGCCTGCAAGGAGTTTGACAAGGGGAAGATGATCCCCAGCGAGGAATTTGAGCTAATCTTGGAGGCGGCTCGCCTTTCGCCCAGCTCATTTGGCTTCGAACCTTGGAAGTTTTTAGTTGTACAGAATCCAGCATATAGGGAGAAGCTTAAAGCGGGAGCTTGGGGGGCCACCCTGAAGCTCGATACGGCCAGCCACTTTGTGGTTGCCCTTTGCCGAAAGGCTGACATGCGCTACGATAGCGACTACATTCAGTACATGATGCGTGATGTACAGCACCATCCGCAAAATGTGATTGAAACAAGAGCCAGCTACTTTAAGGCATTTCAGGAGAAGGATTTTGATTTGACCGATGAGCGAAAGCTTTTCGATTGGGCCGCCAAGCAAGCCTATATCGCCCTTGGAAACATGATGACCGTTGCCGCGCTTCGAGGTATCGACTCATGTCCAATAGAAGGGTTCGACCAGCAGCAAACGAACGGGGTATTGGCCGACCATTTTGGCATCGATACAACACAATTCGGGGTAGCCTATATGGTTGCCTTCGGATACCGCATAGCTCAGCCTCAACCTAAAACCCGAAAACTGCTAGCTGAAATTGTGCAAACCTTCTAGATCGCTTTTCGGTTGGGATTAATTCGACATAAACGCTGTTATGCTCTTGTGTATTATGTGTTATTGAGGAGTAAACAACACAAACCCCAGAATTATTCTTCACTGTTTTATTATGAATTCATAACCGAATTAATTCCCCGAAGGCCCTCGGGAGTAGGTATGTACTAATGGTGGACTGAAAGGGAAGGAGGAACGGCCTTCCCTCAGTCTGCCTCTTTTTGCGAAGCGCATATATTTAAAAGCAACACATACATGGATCATCTTTTTAAACCTTTTCAGCTAAACGATATCGGCCTAAAGAACAGGTTCGTTATGGCACCGATGACCCGTTCGAGGGCAACTCAACCGGGCGATATTCCCAACGATCTGATGGCAACCTACTACCATCAGCGAGCCGTTGCAGGCCTTATTATTACCGAAGCAACACAGGTGTCTCTTCAAGGTAAAGGGTATGCCCGCACGCCGGGTATATACACCTCCCTGCAGGTTGATGGCTGGCGAAAGGTAACCGATAAGGTGCATAGCGCAGGCGCAAAAATCTTCCTGCAGCTTTGGCATGTAGGAAGAGTAGGGAGTCACCTTGTAAACGGACTTCAGCCCGTTGCGCCGTCGGCGGTGGCGGCACAGGGAACATCAGTTTATATCTTCGACGGAGCACCTAATGGCGACGCCACCTTTGTTCCAGTTGATACCCCACGCGAAATGAGCGCAGAGGATATTCAAAGCACCGTTGCCGATTTTGCCCGTGGCGCTGCCAATGCCATAGAGGCAGGCTTCGATGGCGTTGAGGTGCACGCGGCAAACGGCTACCTTATCGATCAGTTTCTTCGCTCCAACTCCAACCTCCGCACCGACGAGTATGGAGGCTCGGCCGAGAACCGCATTCGCCTGCTGCTACAGGTTACCCAGGCGGTGGTCGATGCGGTAGGAAAGGAGCGGGTAGGCGTACGCCTATCGCCCTTTATCAGGTTTAAGGATATGGACGATCCGGAGATACAGCCAACCATACTGCTTGCCGCCGAGCGGCTAAACGAGCTGGGTATCGCCTACATTCACCTTTGTGAGGCCGACTGGGACGATGCGCCGCAAATACCGCTCGAGTTTAGGCAGCGCCTGCGCCAGGTGTTTGCCGGGGCTATCATCGCCACGGGCAACAAAACACCCGAAGAGGGCGATCTGCTCATAGATCAAGGGCTGGTGGACTTGGTGGGCTTTGGCCGCAGCTTTATCTCCAATCCCGATTTCCCCATGAGGGTGCTGTTAAAGAAACCCTTGAGCCCCATCACCGATAGCCATACGCTTTTTGGCGGCGGCGGAGCTCACGGGTACACCGACTACCCCTTCTACCTCGAATCTGGTGATAGCATATAGCAGCAGCAGGTGCCTATCCTATTGGAAGCCCGTTAACGACAGATTTTCTGACGGGATAGACTGTACTGCATGCCACCATAGGAGTTCTTAGAGCCGCAGGTTAATGCGGCTCTTCCCTTTTTGTAGGAACACCTCTTAGCCTTCCCGATAAGGGTAGCCCTGTATCTCGTTTTTATCCTATTTAAAAAGCATTTGTGCTCGGGTTTGCTTGCAGCCATGCTGCGTAAGCAGGTTTTGCCGCATGCTGTCGAGCATAGCCGTTGGGTGTAGTCATGGCGCTGCGTTTACCTGCTAGTGAAAATTTAAGGATACATCTTCAGTAGCGTCGCCTTGCAGTTGCCCATAGGGGTAGAGCAATGAACCTAAAAACATTTATAAGTTTGCTCCTCCAGGCGCACCATTACGAGGCGGCATAGCGCAATGGAGGCCGTGCAGAACGAGCCTGCAGCTCGAGGTTGGATGCTAGCGCATCAACTTTTTTAAGATTGCTAGGCAGAGGGGGCCAAGGCTAACAACGGTCCCCACTTTTCGATGCATAAATACCTCCTGCTATAGCTTGCCTCGCCGTTTCTTATTGAGGGAGGAGCGGAATGGTGCGCCCTCTATCTGCTGTTGCTTACTATTGATTAATATAACGAGGTATGTATAAGTCTGATATTTTAAACGCCTTCAACGTTAGGCACGCATGTATGGAGTTCGATACATCGAAAAAGGTCGCAGAGGATGATTTTGATCTTATCCTCGAGGCTGCGCGTCTTTCGCCAAGCGCGTTTGGTTTCGAGCCTTGGAAGTTTTTAGTTGTGCAGCAGAAGGCGCTTCGCGAGCTCCTTAAGGAGGGAGCTTGGGGTGGTACGCTTAAGATCGAAACGGCCAGCCACCTGGTGGTAACTCTGTGCCGAAAGGATGAGATGCGGGCAGGAAGTCCCTACCTTCGGTATATGATGCGCGATATACAGGGAATGTCGGAAGTGCAGGCAATGCTAACGGAGTCTCTTTTTACCGAATTTCAAACGCGCGATCTCGATTTAAGCGACGACCGTGCGCTTTTTGATTGGGCCTCGAAGCAATGCTACATTGCCTTAGGCAATATGATGACCGCAGCCGCCTTAATGGGAATCGACTCGTGCGCCATTGAGGCGTTTAACCACAAAACTACCGACGGCATCCTTGCCGCTCATTTTGGGGTAGACACCGCTCGTATGGGCGTGGTGCACATGGTTGCCTTCGGCTATCGCAGGTATCAGCCCCAACCTAAAACCCGAAAACCGCTGTCCGAGATTGTTGAGGTGTTCTAAATAGATTATTTTTTGACACAGCAGGTTAAATTAAAGTATAGTAGGTGTCTCTCTTGGAGGTAAAAAGTGGACGACCTTTGCTGATGTGTAGCTTTTTGTTTGACGGTTGGAAATGGTGAAACGTTTTGATGCGAAAGCGAAGCTTCAGATGTTGTAGTTAGTGTAAAACCAAGGCCAGTATAGGGGATGATACGGCAATACATCCCCTATATTTTGGCTATGGTGAGGTTCTAAAAGGAGGCTGTTGGAGGAAAACGTGCTGAAGCTTTTATTGTAAGAAAAGCGAGACGAGGAAAAGAGCATACTGTCTGTTAGGGCGTAGATGCTGCTGCTTGCTATGTGCGGAAGATGGGAGGAACTGCCACATCTATCCGATTTTTAATTGTAAAAAGGTAGGATAAAAGTCGTACTACTACCAGCTACTAAAAATAAATGGATGCTACCGTATAAATGGCTACTGAACATTTAGTGGTAGGCCCTGTTTGATTTCATTTTTGAGCATACGATACGAGCCTTGAGCTTGTCGCTGCATATGTTTGGCAACTAAATGTTAATTTAATTTTGAGAATCGATGGGAAGTAGAGTGGTGGTAACCACAATGACCGCCGGCGAGGGACAGGAGAACGAGCTGATGAAGCTCCTGCAGGAATTTGTTCAGGTATCGAGGCAGGATGAGGCGTGCGAGCAGTGCGATTTACATCAGGGGTTAGACAATCCTTCTGTATTTATGCTGTACGAGGTTTGGCTCGACGAGTCGGTAATCCTCTCGCACGTACGAAGCTCGTTTTTTGGCCTGTTTAAGCAAAAAACGGAGTCTATACTCCAAACACTTAACGTGGTGAACCTCCGAAAGCAGCTGGTTGCTTAGCCGCTAATGGATTGTTGGTATGTTTTTAACCCCATATTTTAAGCCTTCTTACCTCGGTAAGATTTCATAACCGGAGATAACAGGTCGCAGGAAAATCAGCAACGGTAATGTGGTGGCAGGGGACGCTACCTAGCAGACGTTAGTAAAGAGCCGAACGCCGAAGAGCTACTCTTCGGCGTTTTTGCATCCTCTCTTTTGGCGGGTTTCTTTTAGTCGGGTCTTGAATTGGCTTAGGCCTGCGTCAATTTATGGCTTAGGCTCTTTTATCAACGAAGGTTGGTCGCTTAAAATCCATTGGTGTTTCTCTTCTGGCTATTCTTATAGCTTGATTTGTTCAAACTTTTCTTAGCATGCTGCATCAATTGCGATAATTTCGATGGGAGATTTGCTATTTTTGAGGTAAACATATTGCTAATAACTATGAGTAACGAAATTGGGGCGTTTCGGGAGCATCAGTTTGCCTACGCACCTGGAAACGAGAAGCAGGAGGAGGCAACCTTTGCTACCTACTTTAATCTGGCTCTTTCTAACGTAGAGGGGATGATGTTTGGTGAAGTTGAATCGAATCCCGATAAGATTGAAAAGAGCCTAGATACATTGCCGCCCGCAATATTAAGGCAAATTGCCTCATTCATTTGGTTGAGCAAGGAAGATCACCCCGATAAGGCATACAGCACGGAAGAGGTAAAGGTTATTGTGACGGATCTTGTTCGTAGGCTATGCTTCTATAGGAATTACTTCTCGCATTGCTTCTATTTGGACACGCAATACTTTTACAGCGACGAGCTTGTTGACACCACAGCTATAGGGGAGAAACTTCCCTATAACTTTCATCACTTTATTACCAATCGGCTTTTTAGATATTCTCTGCCAGAAATCACCCTTTTTAGGTGGAACGAGGGAGAAAGGAAGTACGAAATACTTCGCGATGGGCTGATTTTCTTCTGCTGCCTCTTTTTAAAAAGGGGACAGGCCGAGCGCTTTCTTAACGAGCTTCGATTTTTTAAACGAACTGATGAGGAAGGGCGGATAAAGCGAACCATTTTTACCAAATACTGCACCCGTGAGTCTCACAAGCACATTGGAATAGAGGAGCAGGACTTTTTAATCTTCCAAGATATTATTGGCGACCTAAACCGGGTGCCCAAAGTGTGCGATGGGGTTGTCGATTTGAGCAAAGAGAACGAGAGGTACATCAAAAATAGGGAGACATCCAACGAAAGTGATGAGAATAAGGCTCGATATAGGCTGCTTATTCGCGAAAAGGATAAGTTTCCTTACTATCTGATGCGTTACATCGTCGATTTTGGGGTGCTGCCCTGCATTACCTTTAAGCAAAACGACTACTCTACAAAGGAGGGACGAGGACAATTCCACTATCAGGATGCTGCCGTTGCCCAAGAGGAGCGATGCTACAACTTTGTGGTTCGGAATGGCAACGTTTACTATTCGTATATGCCACAAGCACAAAATGTGGTGCGTATTAGCGAGCTGCAGGGAACCATTAGCGTGGAGGAGTTGCGCAATATGGTGTATGCTTCGATTAATGGTAAGGATGTAAATAAAAGCGTAGAGCAATACCTCTACCATCTTCATCTGCTTTACGAAAAAATACTGACAATAAGCGGGCAGACTATAAAGGAAGGGCGGGTTGATGTAGAGGATTACCGACCGCTGCTCGATAAGCTGCTGCTAAGGCCAGCTTCGAATGGCGAGGAGCTAAGGCGCGAGCTCCGAAAGCTGCTCCCCAAACGGGTATGCGACTTGCTTAGCAACCGCTTTGACTGCTCGGAAGGTGTTTCCGCTGTAGAGAAACGCTTAAAGGCAATCTTACTACGGCACGAGCAGCTGCTGCTCTCGCAGAACCCAGCTCTGCATATCGATAAGATAAAATCGGTTATAGATTACCTGTACCTCTTTTTCAGCGACGACGAAAAGTTTCGTCAGCAGCCTACCGAAAAGGCTCATAGAGGGCTAAAGGACGAGGAGTTTCAGATGTACCACTACCTTGTTGGCGACTACGACAGCCATCCTTTGGCGCTGTGGAAGGAGCTGGAGGCAAGTGGGCGGCTTAAGCCCGAAATGAGAAAGCTAACCTCTGCCACCTCGCTGCATGGGCTTTACATGCTTTGCCTAAAGGGAACGGTGGAGTGGTGCCGCAAGCAGCTAATGAGCATAGGAAAAGGAACGGCCAAGGTGGAGGCTATTGCCGATAGGGTGGGGTTAAAGCTCTACGATAAGCTAAAGGAGTATACCCCCGAGCAGCTCGAAAGGGAGGTTAAGCTTGTGGTTATGCACGGTTATGCCGCTGCCGCTACCCCAAAACCCAAGGCGCAGGCGGCTATTCCCTCCAAGCTGACAGAGTTGAGGTTCTATTCGTTTCTCGGAAAAAGAGAAATGAGCTTTGCAGCATTTATAAGGCAAGATAAAAAGGCGCAAAAGCTTTGGCTTAGGAACTTCTATACGGTAGAAAATATTAAAACCTTACAAAAAAGACAAGCTGCAGCTGATGCAGCATGTAAGAAACTATATAATTTAGTGGGTGAGGTAGAGCGGGTGCACACCAACGATAAGGTGCTGGTGCTGGTTGCCCAACGCTACCGCGAGCGGCTGCTTAATGTTGGTTCTAAGTGCGCGGTGACGCTTGATAATCCCGAAAGGCAGCAAAAGTTGGCCGATGTGTACGAGGTGCAGAATGCCTGGCTGTCTATTCGTTTCGATGATTTGGATTTTACCCTTACCCATGTCAACCTCTCCAACCTCCGCAAGGCCTATAACCTTATACCACGGAAGCATATTTTGGCTTTTAAGGAGTATTTGGATAACCGCGTAAAGCAAAAGCTGTGCGAGGAGTGCCGAAATGTAAGGAGGAAGGAGGATCTCTGCACTTGTTGCAGCCCCCGCTACTCTAATTTAACCAGCTGGCTAAAGGAGAACCACAGCGAGTCGTCGATAGAGCGCGAAGCGGCCACCATGATGCTGCTCGATGTGGAGCGCAAGCTGCTAAGCTTCCTACTAGACGAGCGAAGGAAGGCTATTATCGAGTACGGAAAGTTTATTCCTTTTAGTGCGTTGGTAAAGGAGTGCCGTTTGGCAGATGCTGGTTTGTGCGGTATCCGCAACGATGTGCTGCACGATAACGTAATCTCGTATGCCGATGCCATAGGTAAGCTAAGTGCCTACTTCCCGAAGGAGGCCAGCGAGGCCGTGGAGTATATTAGGCGTACAAAGGAGGTAAGGGAGCAACGTAGAGAGGAGCTTATGGCTAATAGCTCGCAGTAAGAGAGGTGCTACAAGGAGGCGCACCTCCCTTCGCCTAATAGGGGGTATACTTGCTGTAGCTTACCCGTATGGGGTTGAATTTGTGGATGTGATAGCTCCCTTTGTAAGGGAAATATGGCTGCTTTTTAGGTTCTATTGTACTCATCGCCTGCTGTTATATCTTTACCTTTGTAAGGGAAGTACAGCGAATGTTATCATATCATCTATAAGATAGAAGCTGTTATATCCTTACCTTTGTAAGGGAAGTACAGCCCGCTCGTTCATAAAACACCTGTAACTACAACTGTTATATCCTTGCCTTTGTAGGGGAAGTACAGTCTGCAAGAGTATTCGTAAGAAGGAGGAAAGGCTGTTATATCCTTACTTTTGTAAGGGAAGTACAGCGAATTGCTTGTTGAATGTTTGTCATTAGTAGCTGTTATATCCTTACCTTTGTAAGGGAAGTACAGCAAATACTGGATTTCATGGATGTAAAGTACCGCTGTTATATCCTTACCTTTGTAAGGGAAGTACAGCCGTCAGCATGTTTTATGTAAAATTGTCTCAGCTGTTATATCCTTACCTTTGTAAGGGAAGTACAGCTGCTTTTAAACTGTTTCATCCGAAGTGATTGCTGTTATATCCTTACCTTTGTAAGGGAAGTACAGCAAGTCCGCTGTAAGCGGCTGTTTTGGAGAGGGTGGTACGATTTTTTGGATAGAATAAATGAAGATTTACGGGGGCTAGCGGCTACGCTAGCTCCATTTTTTTATTTCTAGGCTGCCCGTGGGGTGGTTGTTGCCAGCGGCAGTACAGCAGGGGGCCACCCTTGGGTTGGTGCCCCTTGGTGTTCGGGTTGGGAGCTGCTGGGTGGCGTATTGGGTGTTGTATAACCCGTTAACCTCGCTACAGTATATTGTAGTGCATACTAATTTAAGCGGTAGGCTTTATGGTTGGCTTAAATGGGCCTTCCATTACCAGTTTTCCTCGCGAGAAAAACTCCTAACCTCGCGGGAAAAACTCTTAACCTCGCAAGAAAAACTCCTAACCTCGCGAGAAAAACTCTTAACCTCGCGAGAAAAACTCCTAACCTCGCAAGGAAAACTCCTAACCTCGCAAGGAAAACTCCTAACCTCGCGGGAAAAACTCCTAACCTCGCGAGGAAAACTCCTAACCACGCGAGAAAAACTCTTAACCTTGCGAGGAAAACTCCTAACCACGCAAGGAAAACTCTTAACCTCACGAGAAAAGCTCCTTTTTATCCGCTCGAAGTAGGGGCGGGAGGG
>NZ_JTLD01000030.1 GCF_000798815.1 Alistipes sp. ZOR0009
ACACCAAGCGGGAGAGTAGGTGGCCGCCAACCTTACAAGAGGCCCCGAACGAAAGTTCGGGGCCTTTTTTTGTTTACCCCCCCTCCCAACATATCCTACTCCTTCTAACGGCTCCACGCGGCGCTGCCGGCCGTCCAAGGCGCTTCGGGGGTGGTGGCGTACGGTTGGCGCCCTTTTCGGGCAAAATGGGGACGTTTTACGGCGAATTTCGCTCCCTATCTTTCCCCTTTGGTACTACCTCCTCGAATTTGGCGCATGCGGCCGGAGGCCGTGGCTACCCCAGCTTAGCGAGGACGCTAGGCTTAGCGGTGGAAAGCCGACACCTGATACGGGTGTCCGTAGCCGTGCAGCGATGTAGGAGGCTAGGCGGTTCGACTCCTACGGAGTCGGGAGCGGGAGGGTAGCCAGCTGGCTATAAACCTTAAATCCCTACGGGATTTCGATATGGAAGGCTTACACCTGCAAAGGCGGCCGGAGGCCGTGGCGAACCAAACTTAACGAGGACGCTAAGCCATAGTTGTCAAGCTAAAGGATATTAGTCCGATGTTCGACCCTTTCAGGGTCGTGCTTCTACAACAACACTTTTCTATAAACCTGTGATGCCTCCGGCATCAGCTCCTATAGGCAGTCATTCCGGAGGAATGAAAGGTTTATAGTATGGGTGAGTAAGTGTTTTTTCGACCCCGTTGGGGTCGAACATTATAAAAACGGCTTAGCTTGACGGCTATGGACGCTAAGCTTAGCGGTGGTGGCCTCTGCGCAGGTTGCAAGAGCTAGAGGGAAGTTGCAAGAGTCTCTGCGCAAGTTGCAAGAGCTAGAGGGAAGTTGCAAGAGCTTCTGCGCAGGTTGCAAGAGCTAGAGGGTAGTTGCAAGAGGCTCTGCGCAGGTTGCAAGAGCTAGAGGGAAGTTGCGAGAGCTTCTGCGCAGGTTGCAAGAGCTAAAGGGAAGTTGCAAGAGCTAGAGGGAAGTTGCAAGAGCTTCTGCGCAAGTTGCAAGAGCTCGTGGAGAAGTTGCAAGAGGCTCTGCGCAAGTTGCAAGAGCTCGTGGAGAAGTTGCAAGAGCTCGTGGAGAAGTTGCAAGAGCCTCTGCGCAGGTTGCAAGAGCTCGTGGAGAAGTTGCAAGAGCCTCTGCGCAAGTTGCAAGAGCTCGTGGAGAAGTTGCGAGAGCTTCTGCGCAAGTTGCAAGAGCTCGTGAGTAAGTTGCAAGAGCTCGGGGGAAAGCTGTAAAAGGGAGTAGGGAGTATTCACGGAACTGTGTCTACCCTATTTTTTGGGAGCATCAAAGGAGGTGGGGAAGCCCTATTTTGGGGGAAGCAGGGTGGCGACCAATGGAGAGATCATCCCCCGAAATTTTGATGGAGCAGGGGGCGCCTGTGGGTGGTGCTGGAATGGGGAGCGAGATGGAGAATGGAGGTATCTCTGGATAGCTTATCTAACTAATTTTTTTACTTCGTAGGAGCAAACGGCATCGTATTCGGCGCTAGTAGAGCCAAAGGCGGCCTTAACGTATAGCTTTACGCTTTTAGAAAGCTGATAAAGGCTAGTGTCGTTGGTGTAGAGCAGCTCGTTGCGAAGGGTGCGGGCCTTATCCAAATCGGCTTCGGAGGCGTAAACCTTGCGGTTTACGTCGAAGGCGGAGGTGTAAAGCTGGCGCAGGGCCAGAGGTTGAAGCTCGGGCTCCTTGGCAGCGTATGCAGGTGTTTGCTCGATGAGGGTTACCAGCTTACCAAAGTTGTCGGCCACCATGTCGAAGCTGCGCTGCGAGGTGGAGATGTACTTAGGGGAAGCTTCGGGGGAGGCAGCAGCGAGATCGGACTTCTTGGTTTTGGACGAGCCGGTGATTTTAGAAGCAAGACCTTTAGCGGCATTCAGAGTGGTTACGTCGGCATTAACAAGCATAAGGTAGTTTTTTACCCGAGGGGTAAGCTCCTTGATGGTGTCGAAAATGTCGATACGAGAGGAGACCAGCTGGCGGTAGCCGTTTTCGGCTACGGAGATGGCGGTATGGGCAGCCGAGGCCGCTTTTACCTGTAGATTGAGGGACGGTATGGATAGGTTTTCGCCGGGAGGGCTGTAGCGCTCCTTTAGCTTCTCGAGGTAGGCTACCAAATCGAAGAAGTTGGCTATTACCTTTGCATGTCCCATTTCGGATGTTGAAACCATATAAAAAACTAATTTTAATATAAGTACTAAGAGATAACCTCCATTATCGTTTCTTAGAATTACCTAAATCAGCTTTCCAACAGCGATATAAATATACAAAATTTCAAAATATTAAGATAAATAGTGTAAAAAATAGGGTGTTTACCCTACAAAATTGGGTTGGCTGGGCGCGATTGTGGGGCTTAACTCGAAATGGGAACTACGTGGCTTAGAGAATGCGGCTGGAGTCCGCTCTAATCATTTCTATTATCAAGGAGCTCGCATAGCCAGTCGATATCTAGTATATCAGGCTCAAGATGGTGGTGCCTATCCTTTAAGTCTACAAATGTTACTTTCCCTGTAGCTACTATCAAATTTTCACCCTCATGCAATTTATAGTCAGGATTCCTCACTATAGCCTTGGCATAAAACCAGCTATCTCCATCGGTTGTTACGGATAGACCTTTTACTCTTATTCCTCGGGGGTAGCTAACCCCGGTGATTGTCGAAAGGGTAGCCCCTCTTCTGACGGTATTTTCAAATTCAGTCCAAATTTCGTCTCTAAGCTGGATATATCTATCTGTATAGCTCATTTTACTTGCGTTTTATTATGGACAACTTTTAAATGTGGGGCAATCAATACTTGCTTGGCTCTGGTGCTTTTTTTTGTTTGAAATGGCTGGGCTTTGCTGAACTTAGCGAAGATGCTATTTCAAGAGTACGAAACGTCAAACTTAGGGAAATTTTGCATCTTACACGTGTCCTTTTATATCTTCGGGATCTGGAATGAAGATTTTTCGTTTGATTTCGCCATCTTCTAAGTAAAATAGTCTGTCGTAATCTTCCGGATCCAATGTAAACGGTTCTTCTATACGACGATCTTTATTTGATGTGTATTGCCAAAAAGCATTTCGCAAGATATCTAATGCTTCTTTGTTCTCTGGTCTTATCAATATCTCAGAATTTATAATAAACTCAAGAAAATCTTTGCTTCTTTCATTCATATTGAAAAGTTGACTTGAAAATGGATGAAATACTACAGTTCTTGAATGGAAGAAAACCACTCTAAAAAAGTAGACAATAAAACCATCGGGGTAACTTTTAATGAATTCTTTGAATGCCCAAATTGCTTTGCTATCCAGTATTACATGATTTCTATTTTTACTATTCCAACAAGAAAGTAAAGCATTTTCAACAAATAAATAGTGCAGTTTTCCTGATTTTGCTTTTTCAATTGCTCTTGTTAAGTGTTTATGTGCTTTTTCTAAAAGCATCTCTTTGTCAAAGGGGAATGTTTTTGATGATATATTGTCAAAAATATAGGAAAAGCATAGGGTGTATATTTGAGAAACAACACTAAACCGCTGCCTTAAACTAATAGTACTAAATAAACCGATGTAACCCAACTCTCTATTATCTTCATCATCGCATATTTCATCTAATATATTTAGGACGTTTTCAGCTCCATTAATTTGGCCGTAGTTCTCTAACTTCATGCTCTGCACAATGAGGTCTATCGTACTAGCGTAGTTCTCCATAAACATTAAAAGGGCAAAACTGAATTTGTAGAACTCTAAAATTTTGTACTCTTTCTTAAAGTCACTTTCCCTTTCTCTGATAAATAGCATATAAACAAACTGGCTTCGATCGCTAGAATATGTGCTGTTATAGTCCGATTTCAAACTGTTAAGGCGATCAATGATATTTCTTGTATTTTGTAAATTCAGATTAACACCTTTAAAACCATCGTCACCATATTTGTTTTTTAACTCGAAATAATTAGTTTCCGAACTTTGGGTGCTATCAAGTTTAAGTAGATGAGCTAAAAAATATAGGGGAATTTCTTTATTCTCGAAACTCATTGAACTATTATTGTCAGATAATATGTAATCAATAATGGCATTATGCTGTGTGTTTACAAGTTTCCCTGCTGAGTCACTAGAACTCTCCTTAGTATTGAATAGACTATAGTATATTTCCCGAATTATTTTGCATTCGGAATAATCCCAAAACGATGTATCACCAAATAAGTTGGAACGAAGTAATGGATCTTTAGATATTTTTACCGCTTTCTCAAACCTTCTAAACGCTTCAATTTCGTAAAAATATAGGTAGTAAAAAACAATGGGCACGTTCAAACTAACGTTGTAATATCTATCAAAATTAAACTCTGTTATTACCGTGTTGTATACCTTCTTTAGTTTTCTAACCGTATTAAATTTTACTTTAATTTCTGGAGGAAAGGTGTCAGAAACATCATAAGACTTTTTCTTTCCCGCTTCCGATTCTTTAAACCGTTCAACTAGCAGACTCATTAAGTCTGTATTTCTAGGGAGTTTATATTCCAGATTAATAATTTTATCAAGATAGGTTTCTCCGATTCTGTTGCTTTCAAAGTGGATTTTTAAAAGGTCTTCAACGTATCTACGATGGAAGTTAATTATATAGGTTGTTTGGTAAAGATCGCCAGTATTACGTATGAGCTTAAGCACGGCCATAAGTTCGTCTTTGTCCAGCCTATCCAAGTCGTCAATAAATACAACCAACTTCAGGTCTAATCTTTTTAAAATGTCTGTAATTTCATCTTGTTGCGATTTAAGATCAGGTTCGGAACAGAAATATTCCAGTATTTTTCCTGCAACTCCCAACTCCTCAATTTTCGCAAGTGCCTTTCCATACTCACGAAACTTAGTGCGTAGATGAATAGAAGGAATACTTTCTGCTAGCCTATTGAAGAAGTCACGAACTATTCCATCAGTATCACCTCGCATCCAAGGATTAAATTCTACAACTGTTATTGTTTTATCCTTCGTAACTTCATTCTTTAGAAAGTTTGCAAAGGTAGATTTGCCGCTACCCCAACCTCCTTCAATGCCCAAAACGAATGACTTTTCGTTTTGGTGTAATTCGATAATCTGTTTTGCAAGCCTATCTACATAGCTTGCAAAGCCAAGTTTATCCTCTTTAATGTCCTTTTCTGGAATATCTAAAAGTAAAAGCGATTTTTTGCTTTCATGATCAATTCTTGGCCGCTTAAGCCAAAGTAGTATTAGAATTAGGGAGTATGTAACCGTAAAACAGAAGGTAATAACTAACGGCGTATTTGATGAAAAACGTGAGATTTCGTTAGTTACCCATATTCTTTGAATTAAATACCAAATAGAGATAGGAATAAACAGGTAGGCAACATGTGCGGCATCTACCATCTGCTTTTTCTTGTCGTACTTCAGCATTCTGTATATTGGGTAGAGTGAGAGTAGGCAGAATAGATATAGCGAAATATGGGGATGCTCACCGACAGTAATCCAGCTGTCCCATAGGCCAAATATGATGCTATCGAGCTTTTCCCTCATTAAGAAGTAGAGCGCCACGAAGGCGGAAAGGTATAGAGCGTACCGTCCCCAGAAACCCTTTAGTATCCGATCGAGTATCATATATGCTATAGTTTATTTATACGCCAAATATACCATTTATGGCACCACGTAGGAGGTGTAGGGAAAGAAAATAGTGGTGGAGGGGAGATTTGGGATGCGGCTTGGTGAGGAGTATTTGCTGCTAGGTGCAATGGTGGTTTTAGAAAATGTCCATCCGCGTAGTTTTCCTTATCTAAGAGGGACGAGCGCTAGGCAGGCTGGGGCGATTGTAGTGAGGCTTTTACTATTGTCGATAAAGGGTACGTAAGGCAGAGGTGATTTTTGTAGGTGCGGAGGCCGATGGCTGCCAAGGGCGCTAAGCTACCGGGTTGGCAGAAGGCTGCGTTAGGGATGGGAGCGGAAAGCCCGCAGCCCGCAGCGGAGCGTAGGGCGAGGACTTGCAGCGTACAGCCCGACCCGAAGGGGAACGCCCTAAAATTGTCGGCCCTCGAAATGTGGCCGGTGGCGGGGCAAGCGGAGGTGGGTGAAAGGCGGTTTCTGTGCTTTAAAATGTTACCTTTGCGCCAAATTTTGTAGCCAATGTCCGCATTTTTACAAGCCGATAACCTGTCTAAGTCGTTTGGCGATTTAACGCTATTCGAGGGGCTCTCCTTTGGGGTAAACGAGGGAGACCGTGTTGCGCTGATAGCCAAGAATGGCGCCGGGAAGACCACCCTGCTGAGCATGATTGCCGGCAAGGAGGGGATTGATGCCGGATCGATCGTGTTTAGGAACGACATTAAGGTGGGATATCTGGAGCAGAGCCCCGAGTTTAAGGCGGGGATGAGCGTGATGGATGCCGTCTTCTCGTCGTCGAGCGAGGCGATGCACCTGATTGCGCGCTACGAGGATATGATTAAGCAGGGGATAACCCAGGGGCTGGACGAGGTGCTGCACCAGATGGACGTGCTGAAGGCTTGGGACCTGGAGGTGAAGGCAAAGACGATCCTCTCGCAGCTGAAGGTGTGGGATTTTGAGCAGCGGGTGGAGACGCTCTCGGGCGGGCAGCAGAAGCGGGTGGCGCTGGCCAACGTGCTGCTGAACGAGCCGGACTTCCTGATTTTGGACGAGCCCACGAACCACCTCGACCTGGAGATGGTGGAGTGGCTGGAGGATTACCTGTCGAAGGCCAAGATTACGCTGCTGATGGTAACCCACGACCGCTACTTCCTAGACCGCGTTTGCAATACAATAATCGAAATAGACCAGCGCACGCTGTACACCTACCGTGGCAACTACAGCTACTACCTCGAGAAGCGCGACGAGCGCCTTACGGCCTTTAGCGCGGAGGTGGACAAGGCGCAGAACCTCTTTAAGCGCGAGCTGGAGTGGATGCGCCGGCAGCCATCGGCGCGCGGTACCAAGCAGAAGGCGCGCATCGACTCGTTTTACGACCTTAAGGATAAGGCTTCGCAGCGACGAAACGATGGGGCGGTGAAGCTGGAGGTGGAGGCCTCGCGCCTGGGAAGCAAGATTTTTGAGATGGAGAATGTCTCGAAGAGCTTCGGCGATAAGGTGATTTTGGATAACCTGACCTACACCTTCTCGCGCTTTGAGAAGCTGGGGGTGATTGGTAAGAACGGGACGGGAAAGTCGACCTTCCTAAATACGCTAACGGGGGTGCTGGCGCCCGACTCGGGCAAGATAGACGTGGGCGAGACGGTGGTGTTTGGGTACTACCGTCAGGATGGCCTGCAGTTTGACGAGCAGATGAAGGTGATTGATGCAGCCCGCGAGGTGGCCGAGGTGGTGAAGCTGGGCGACGGTAATACGGTTACCGTGTCGCAGTTCCTAAACCACTTCCTGTTTCCACCCGAGGTGCAGCATAGCTACATATACAAGCTTAGCGGAGGGGAGAAGCGCCGCCTGTACCTCTGTACGGTGCTGATGCGCAACCCGAACTTCCTGATACTGGACGAGCCGACCAACGACCTCGACATCATGACGCTGAACGTGCTGGAGGACTACCTGCAGAGCTTTGGCGGATGCGTGATTGTGGTATCGCACGACCGCTACTTTATGGATAAGGTGGTGGATCATATCTTTGCCTTTGAGGGCGATGGGGTGATAAAGGACTTTCCGGGCAGCTACAGCGACTTCCGCGAGTGGGCAACCCGCCGCGAGCAGGAGGAGCGCGAGGCGCAGCGCGCAATACAGCAGGCTGCCGCCGCCAAGGAGAAGCCGGTGCAGAAGGAGTCGTCGCGCCCACGCAAGATGACCTTTAACGAGAAGCGCGAGTTTGACCAGTTGGAGCAGGATATCGCGGCGCTAGAGCAGGAGAAGGCATCGCTGGAGGCCGCCCTGAACTCGGGGGCGCTGCAGGCCGACGAGCTGATCGAGAAGTCGAACCGCATAGGGGAGGTTATTGAGCAGATAGATGAGAAGTCGATGCGATGGCTCGAGCTCTCGGAGCTGATGTAAGATATACGTAAGGAGGCTACCTTTTGGGGTAGCCTCCTTTTTTTATGGTTTTTAGGAAGGGGGGGCTTTCTGCTGGTACGGCTAGTTCTTCCAGGTCTTTTCTCCACTTTTCATTTTATCCATATCGGAGCTAATAGCGGTTTGAGCCTCCTTGTCGGCTTCTGCTACCACGTTTAACGCCTCCTGTGCCTTGCTGATGGCCTCTTTGGTGTTACCCATCTTGTAGAGTAGGTTGGCTTGGGTGCTCTTTATGCGTGCGTCTTTAGGTGCAAGGGATTCTGCCTTTTGGGCAAAAACAAGGGCACGTTGCAGGTGTGGCGTGTTGGAGATGTTTAGCATAATGGTATTGGCTATCCTGTTTAGGGTGTTGGCTACTCCCTGCTTGGTGAAGGAGGTGCCTTGGCTTTTTAGTAGCACCTGCTCCTGCTTAAGCCGATCTTTGTTGATTTTGGTAAGCAGCTTTTCATGCTCAAGGTCTTTTTGGGCAAAAAAGGAGTCGGTGGCTGCTAGCAGTATGCTGTCGGCAAATGGTATGGCATACTGCACGTATTTGTCGTACGCTTCCACCTGCTTGTAGTAGCCCATATACAGCTCTGAGGCGCTGACGGCGTAAAGTTCCCACCCTATCGTGTTGCGGATATCTACCACCTGCTGTAGCAGCTTTTCGTCCTTGTTGGTAACGGCCTCGCGATGCGATGCGTAAATTCCGCGTTCGAGACACGCTTGGGTAAGCACCTTGCCCATCTTAGATGCGGCAGTAAGGTAGCTTTCGGCTAGACATTGGTAGGCAAAATCGGTTGCCTTAATGGTGTTGGATATGCTTTCGTAGAATTGCTTGTTTTTGGAGGATATTCGTTGCTCGGCAGGAAGCGCCTTGAGGTATTCGTCGAGGTAGGGTTGTAGGGCAATACCTGCTTTGTCTCGATTCTTTAGGTAGCCATATACAAACCGAAGGTCGTTCTTTTTGGCGAGATATTCCTGGTCGAGCACTGCCGAACGGTTGTTGACGAACTCCTTTGTGGCATTTTTGGCAAGGCTGATGAAGCTGCCTGTGTCGCACGATCCAACTTTAGAATAAAAGAGGGTTCCATCAGGCCTTACGAAAAGGAAGGTGGGGAAGGCGGCAACGTTATACCTAATTTTCAGATCTGGACCTTCGCCCTTCTCTGCATCTATCTTGTAGCAGATAAAGCCTTGGTTGAAGATTTTGCCCACCTTTTCGAGGGGGAATATTTCGGTTGACATCTTTTTACATGGGCCACACCACGAGGTGTAGACGTCGACAAAAATGGGCTTATTGCTTTGCTGCGCTTTTTCTAGGACCTCTTTCCATGTGCCATGTTCGAAATTGATTCCTTGGGAAAACCCATGCATGCCAAGCAGCAGTACTAGGATTGCTAGTAAATAGCGTTTCATAAGATTTATTTTAGATGTAAAATGTTTGTAATTTTTGTAAAACTAATAGAAATATTTAAAGTTACCCCAAGTTGTTCTCTATAGCTTTACCTCAAAGGTAATGGTTCCGTACATGTGGCCATTTAGGCCCTTGATTTCGGCGGAGTAGAAGTTCTGATGGTAGGCTACGGATACGTGGGTGCCTACGTACTTAACCATCCAGCTGTAGCCAAAGATGAGCCGCTTTAGCTCGCTGCGGTCTATGTGGTAGTAGTGGGCGGTTGGCGTGCCCCATGCGCCTCCTGCTGTTTTTAGGGGGCCTCCTTCGAGCAGGGAGTTGCTTTGTACCATTTTGATGTAGGGTGTTAGGCAAAGATATATTTGGCGCTTTACCTGCAGCCCGTCGCGTGCAAACAGCCACGCTTGGGGGGCGTAGGAGCTGCTAAAGAGGCCAACCTTAAAGATGGCTCCTGCCGATAGGTTGTTGTATAGCGTACCAAGGTTTATCTCTCCATAGCCGTTTAGCTCTACTTTTTGGGTGTCGTAAAGCCTTTTCTGAAAGTTGAAGGTGTAGCAGATGGCGATATCGTTTGGGAGCTGGTATTTCCACCCAAGGGGGATGTTGCTGTGGAATACCTTCTGGTGAAGGGGCTTTTGAACCTCCTCGCCAAGCGCCATGGGGCCCTGAACGCCGAGCGTGAGCTGGGAGTAGAAGGCGTAGTTGTCCATAATGGTGCGGTTGCCGTACCGTAAGGCGAGAAGGGCAGCATAGGGATAGTCGCCAACCTGTAGGTTGGGATTGCCGATGTGGTGTGGGGTGTAGAGCTGCTGGCTTACGGTGAGGTATCTAACCCTAAAGGCATCCTTTGATGCGGTAAGCATTAGCCTATCGAGGATGTTTCTTTTCCGAACCTGGCTGCTGAAACCTAGGAAAAAGCCATCGGAGTAGTACCTGTCGGTACCTCTTATGTTTATGTTGAAGTAGTCGTTGTCTATCTTGACGAGTAGGGAGGGGGCAAAGGGGGCTTTTTGTCCAAAGGAGGTGCCCCACGTTCCCGAAAAAAGGATAAGGCCGATAAGAATGGAGATAGCTTTTGTCATGCTGTCCGTTTTACAACATGTTTAGAACATCTTAAAATGTTGTAAAGTTCCTTAGCAGCCCCTTTTTTTGGAGATATACAAGGCTAGCCGATGCCTTTTGTCGATTTTTGAATCTGCTGGTTTAGGGTAATAAGCTCCTCCTTTCTCAGGTCGCGCCATTGGCCCATCTTTAGGTTTCCAAGCTCGATATTCATAATGCGTATGCGCTGGAGCTTGGTGACGTCGTATCCGAAGTACTCGCACATTCGGCGAATTTGGCGGTTCATCCCCTGCTTAAGAATTATGCGGAAGGTTTTCTCGGCCACCTTCTCGATGAAACATTTTCGGGTGTTAACGCCTAATATTGGGACGCCGCTTCCCATTCGTTTGATGAAATCGTCCGTAATAGGCTTGTTTACGGATACGATGTACTCCTTCTCGTGGTTATTCCCCGCTCGTAGTATTTTGTTGACGATATCGCCGTCGTTTGTGAGCAGAATGAGCCCCTGCGAGTCCTTGTCTAGGCGGCCAATGGGGAAGATTCTTTTTTCGTGCGAGATGTAGTCTATGATGTTGCTACGGTCTTTTAGGTCGGTAGTGGAGGTTACGCCCGTGGGCTTGTTAAAGGCAATGTAAACCATTTCGTCTTGACCGGCGATCAGCTGCCCGTTTACCTTTACTTTTTGGCCCGGAAGAACCTTATCTCCCATACCTGCCTTTACGCCGTCGATGGATACCTTGCCCTGCTCGACAAGCCTGTCGGCCTCTCTTCGAGAGCAAAAGCCCGATTCGCTGATGTACTTGTTTATTCTGACTTCTCCGGGCTTATCCGCGTGAACGATTATGCGCTCGGAATTACTCTGATTGCCGGCAGATTTTGCAGGGGGTGGTTTAGGGCCACTTTTGGGGCTTCTACTCGATTTTGTTGTAGGCTTGGTCTTATTGAAGCTCCTGGAACTACCTCCCGAAGGCTTGCTGGATCTTTCTGCACGTCTTCTCATGGCGCAAAGGTGCATCAAAAAGTTATGGAATTCAAGAGGGGAACTTGAAGGTTAACTCTAAAAATTATGAATTTGTGAGATATGGGAGGTAGGGGTATAAAAAAAGCCTAAGACTTTACATCTTAGGCTCCAAAAAAGCGGTCCGGACGAGACTCGAACTCGCGACCCCATGCGTGACAGGCATGTATTCTAACCAACTGAACTACCGAACCAGTATTTTTAAGAACTTATCCGCTTTTTGAGCGGTCCGGACGAGACTCGAACTCGCGACCCCATGCGTGACAGGCATGTATTCTAACCAACTGAACTACCGAACCAATATCTTTAATGAACTTATCCGCTTTTTAAGCGGTCCGGACGAGACTCGAACTCGCGACCCCATGCGTGACAGGCATGTATTCTAACCAACTGAACTACCGAACCTTTATTGCTTTTGATTTGAAGAGCAGTGCTCTTGTTCTCAATTGCGATGCAAAGGTAGTAATAGTTTTTATATCCACAATACCCCCTGCGAAAAAATTAAACGGATCACTTGCCGAAAATGCTAAAATTTACGCTCCCGTAGCTGCGCCTTTCAATGAAGAAGGGCTTCTCACTGAAGTCTTTATTTTTCGAATGTTCTAGGATTAGCCACCCCTCGTCGGTCAGTAAATTTTTTTCAAAAATAATGTCTGGTATGGTTTCAATGCCCTCCATATCGTAGGGTGGGTCGGCAAAAATGAGGTCGAATTGCTGCCTGCATCCTTTCAAGAAAACAAACGCATTTTGCTTTAAACTTCTTACCTGATCGCGCATTCCGAGGTCGTCAACCGTTTTTCGGATGAAGGCCTGATGCACGGGGTTTAGCTCGACGGAGGTTACGTCGGGGCAACCACGCGATGCGAGCTCAAGGCTAATGCCGCCAGTTCCCGAAAAGAGATCTAAGGCAGTTATGTTTTCGAAGTTGTAGTTGTTCGAAATAATATTGAAAAGGCTTTCTTTGGCAAAATCCGTAGTTGGACGAGCCTTGAAATTTTTGGGAGGTTCAATTCTTTTCCCTTTAAACTTACCGCTTACTATTCGCATTCTACCAATTTAAAAAGATTCGCAAACTGATGCTCGGCCTTGTTCTTGAACCGGTAGGAGTACTCGTATCCGCGCGGTACACAGTCAAAGGCGAGGTTGGGGAGGTACTGGCTAAGCTCCGAATGGCGGGGGCTATGCTTCTCCACCTTTCCGCTAATATACACTTCGACCTCAGCAGGCTTTAGCCCATGCTCTTTTAGCAGCAGCAGGGTGTAGTAGACCAAATCGGTTGTGCTTTCGAAGGTGAAGGAGGTGCTAATCTTTAGCGCCTTATTTTGGATTAAGCTGTAGCACGCCGTGTTTCCACAAATAAACATGGCCAGCTGGGCTGGACTAGCAGTGTGCTCTGAGATTTGCTTGTTTATAAAAGGAATGCTGTAGCTGTAGAATTTAGCCTCTGGAGATATCTCTCTGATAAGGGATGTTAGTATCTTAGGGTAAGCAAAAACCGCCGTAACGCTGTTGTCTGTTAGCTTGCACGAAAAGGTTTCGACTTCGCTTTCGGGGAGCGAAATCAGATTTTTAATGTAGCTGTACCCTTTTTCTTCTACAAAAAGGGGCGTAGGGACTAGCGTGGTGCTTGGGGCTACAAGCATGCATCTAATCTCTTTATAGGATTGCTTCAGCAGCTCCTCATCATTTACGATGCTGGCAATGTTGAAGCACGCCTCTTCGAACGAGCTGGAGATATTGGCAAAGGTGTAGTCCTTTACAGCCACATATCGTTTAGTTCTGTCATCCAAACAGCAAAAAGAAAATCCATCCAGGCTCACCTGAATGGATAACTTATAGTGTGAGGTTTGCTCTAGAACTAACTTTTCATCAAGAAGTTCTTGCTTAACCATAGTTTTACTCCCAGTTTCCGGCATTATTGGTAGCTTCGGTTAGCGAGCCTACCTTTATACCTGCGTATTTATCTAGTTTTTTCTTTTCCTCTGTTTTGTTTACAAGTATTTGCTTGTATCGAGGGTTGCTAGCAACATAGCTTCTAAATATGATAGAGTCTGCTGCTTTTGTTTCGAAAACTTTTACAGGAACTTTTGATGCGGTCATAAGCTCACCAGCACCTAGCTCAAACTTGGTACCACCTCCGAAAGGAATAAATGGAAGAGAGTCTACTCTTGCAATGTTGCCTTTGAATAAAGAGTCTAAAACGCGAACTTGAACTTTTTCACGCTTAAATAACCCCTTTGCAATGGCAGTAGAGTCATCAGCAGATCCTGTTCTCTTTTCTACATTAAAGTGACCAGTTTTGATAAAGGTAATAAGCGTATCAAAACTTCCGGTATATTTACCATATTCCGATTTAAACGCTACCTGAGCGGTTCTGATATCCTTAATTCGTTGGATAACTTTACCATAACGCTTGGATTGCTCTTCTTCGTAGCGAATCGGAGTCGAAATACTCTGGTATAAAAAATAGCCCAGTACTACAATTGCTAGCAGGAGGGCGACCTGAAGGACTGTTTTCATTTGGACGAATTAGTTTATGTTTGCAGCAAATATATAAAAAAACTCAAAGAAGGGGTTTGATTTACACTCGTTATGATAAAAAATTATATCAAAGAGTTGATTTTAAAAGAATTTGCGTTCAGCCCGACCGACGGTCAGCAGCGGGCGATAGATTCTTTAGCGTCGTTGGTTGCCGATGATGAGATTGACTACATTCTTAAGATACAAGGGTACGCAGGGACGGGGAAAACGTCGTTATTGGCCGCATTTGTAAAGGTGATGAATGCCATGGGCTTAAAGTATGAGCTGTTGGGACCAACAGGTCGGGCGGCAAAGGTTTTAAGCGCCTATTCGGGTGGAAATGCGCTGACCATTCACAAGAAAATATACCGTCAGAAGACGGCAGATGACTATTTAGCAAAGTTTACCTTAGACCGAAACCTTGCTAATGGAACCATCTTTATAGTGGACGAGGCCTCCATGATATCCGATTCGTCGTACGAGTCGAATTTTTTTGGAAGCGGAAACCTGCTGGACGACTTGGTTACCTACGTAAAGGCTGGTAAAGGCTGTAAACTCATTGTTGTTGGGGATAGCGCTCAGCTACCTCCTGTAGGCAAAGATTCGAGCCCTGCATTGGATAAAAGGGCGTTGAGTAGGTTTGCCGATGTGGAGGAGGTGTGGCTTAAGGAGGTGGTACGTCAGGCTGCCGATTCGGGAATACTTGATAATGCCACCGCCCTACGCATGATGATTGAGGAGGAGCGAATAGAACTTCCTCAGTTTAATTTGGATGGCTTTGTGGACATTGAGAAGATCTCGGGCGGAGACCTTATCGAGAAAATATCGGACACGTACGATTCGGTAGGAATTGAAAATACGATGATTGTTTGCCGATCGAATAAGCTGGCCAATAGGTATAACACCGGTATTCGAAATAGAATCCTTTACAGGGAGGAGGAGCTGGTGCGTGGCGACTTGTTGATGGTTGTTCGTAACAGCTACTTTTGGACAGAAGGCTTCAAGGAGCTGGATTTTGTTGCCAATGGCGACATTGTAGAGGTGGTTAGGATACGTAAATACTACGAACGGTATGGTTTTCGTTTTGCGGAGGTAACCGTGCGGCTTATCGACTATGGCGATCTTGAAATGGACTGCTACATCCTTTTAAACACCCTAATGTCTGATTCCGCAGCCTTAAATCAGGAGGAGTCGAAGTCGCTGTTTTACCAGGTTGCGGAGGATTACGCCCATATTGCCTCTAAAAAGAAGCGGTATAAGGAGATGAGGAGCGATCCCTTTTTTAATGCTTTGCAGGTGAAGTACGCCAATGCCGTTACCTGCCATAAGGCGCAAGGGGGGCAGTGGAACACGGTGTTTGTAGATCAAGGCTACTTTGTGGAGGACATGATTAGCAAGGAGTACCTCCGCTGGCTTTACACCGCATTAACGCGAGCAACCGAAAAGGTATACCTCGTAAACTTTCCCGACAAATGCTTTAAGTAGCTTTTCTGGCATCACGACTTGAGAGGTGAGACGTGCTGGATGTTACCCAGCAGCAACGTTCTCATATCTCAAATCGTATATCCCGTGTTTTGTTGGTCTGGCTTTGCTACTCTCCGATAATTTTAACCAGCACCCTCTTGCGGCGCTTTCCGTCAAACTCCCCATAAAATATTTGCTCCCAGGGGCCAAAATCGAGCTGACCGTTGGTGATGGCGCAAACCACCTCGCGGCCCATAACCTGACGTTTTAGGTGTGCGTCGGCATTGTCTTCGAAGCCGTTGTGCTGGTACTGCTTGTGGGGCTTTTCGGGTGCTAGCTTTTCGAGCCACACCTCAAAATCGTGGTGCAGGCCGCTCTCGTCGTCGTTGATGAAGACAGAGGAGGTGATGTGCATGGCGTTGCAAAGCAGCAGCCCTTCCTGTATGCCGCTTTCGCGGAGGCAAGCCTCGATGGTAGGCGTAATGTTGAGGAACTGCCTACGATGCTGGGTGTCGAACCACAGCTCTTTACGGTACGATTTCATCTTTTATTCGATTGGTTTTGCTGTTGCAGCAAATTTAGCGTTAGCTGGCGTAAAAAAAATACCAGCAACGCTAGCTTGTTACAAAGCCCGGTTGCTGGCAGTAAATACTAAGAGATTAATTTTGGAGGGAAAAGGCTATTGAAAGTTTGTCCAGTTTCTTACAATCCACTCTTCAACCTCCTGTTGGCTGTGAATTGTAGGAGGAACGACTTCGCGAACGAGCTTTTCAATCTTCGCACCTTCTTCGACACCTAATCCGTTGTACTCGTTTAAAAAGTAGTTGATGAAATACACCATTTCGTGACCCTCCTTGCGGTTTAGCTGGGTTTGGTCAGGTTTTCCGGCGATTTGGGGACTATCAGTGGCGTAGGCGGTCCAGCTGTAGTCGTCGTAAGATAAATGGTTTTTAGAAAATGATGACATAATAATTATATATTAAATTTAACGATATGCAAGTATAGCAATAATTGGGCGAGTTGGTTCGCCTAAGGCGGACTTTAAGCGGGGTAGGGGGCGTAAATTTTAGGATAGTAAAAAGGAAAGGCTTCGTCCGTTGGTGGGTGAAGCCTTTACGATAAAAGAGGTTGCGGCTAGCTAAAGCTGTAGGGCTTGTATACGCCTTTACCGTTTTCGACTACATACTTTAAAACCTGCTTGCGGTTGTGCTTTTGGCTGTAGCTAACGTGTACCCAGCTGGGGATGCCTTGAGCATCGGGTTTTTCGAGGATTAGCTGGTCGAATGGGCAGCTTTGAAAGATTGTTTTTGCCAGTACCAGGTTGTTGTCGCTTTCGATATCGGCCGCCTCGCCGGTGACATGCTGGCTGTTGGCCACACCACCAACCTTGGCGTTAAGAGCAGGAGAGCGGTAGCCACAGTTTACGTGAATTGGCTTTCCTAGCGCCACCCTTGCCTTGTCGAGCACGTTGTCGGCGAGAGCGGTGAGGTTGTTTACCACCTGAGGGGTGGGGGTGTTGTCGATGTTGTTCTTTTGTGCCGTTACGCTGCTTGTAAGCTCGGCAATGGTAAAGTACTTCATATTTCAGAGAATTGGTTTGATAAGAAACATTCTCCGTTTGGGCAGGTTCAAAAAGGGAGCCGCTAATTTAACGGCCAGCACTGGAGGTGTACCTGCGCTAGCGGGGCCAGCTACAAAAGGGATTTTGGGCGATGTAGGAGTTGTAGTAGCGCCTATCGCCCGTTACCTCGGCTCCGAGCCAGCTGGGCACCTCGAAGGGCTCGTCTTCGCTTTGCAGCTCGACCTCGGCAACGACAAGGCCCTCGTTTTGGCCCAAGAAGCAATCGACCTCGAAGAGGTGGCTACCTACCGGCACCTCGTAGCGGATCTTATCGATAACCCCGGGCTCGCATAGGGCGAGGAGCTCGTGTGCTTCGGCGGTGGTAATCTCCTTTTCCCACTCGTAGCGGCTAAGTCCGCTTTGCGAGGAGCGCCCCTTGATGGTGAGAAACCCGCTACCGCCCTTTATGCGTACCCGTACGGTACGATCGGGGTGCGAGCAGAGGTATCCCTGCGAGATGCGCTCGCTGCGCTGCGCCGCCTGGATGTAGCGGTCGGATTGTACGAGAAACTTTCTTTCTATTTCGGTTGGCATGATGGCTGCTTTTTGGTTGGATAAAGATATTCTTATTTTTCCGTTTCGATGTTTGGCGAGGCAGCCCTTATGCTGATGCCCGAGGTGGGGAGGTTGGCCTCGGTAAGCAGCCATTCCGACGCCGAAATGGGGTACTTGCAGCCTGATAAGCCCTGCTATATGCCCATTACACCGAGCTAGCCATCCCAAGTGCCTAACTTTGCCCTCGACAGAACGAACTACCACAACAACACAACAAACTACCAGAGCAACACAACGAAGTACCACAGCAACACAACGAGCTACCACAGCGACACATCAAACTACCACAGCAACACAACGAACTACCACAACAACACAACGAAGTACCACAACAACACAACGAGCTACCACAACGACAGAACGAAGTACCACAACGACACAACGAGCTACCACAGCGACACATCAAACTACCACAGCAACACAACGAACTACCACAGCGACAGAACGAACTACCAGAGCGACACAACGAACTACCACAACGACACAACGAACTACCGCAACGACACAACGAACTACCACAGCAACACAACGAAGTACCACAACGACACAACGAACTACCAGAGCGACACATCAAACTACCACAGCAACACAACGAACTACCACGGGAGTATTGCGGGAGCTGCATCTACCCTGTTTTTATAGGAAGGGGGAATTGCAGCATCCGCTTAGGCAGGAGCTGCCAGCGGAGGGGATGGGAGGAGGTAGGGGCTGCCAGAGGCGACATCCGGCGAAGCCTTAAAAAAAGAAGGCCCCCTAAGATTGCTCTTAGGGGGCCTGGTGGGCACGTGTGGCGTGCTTTATTTTCCGAATAGCTTATTCAGCGTGTTTTTGGCAGCATTTTCGAGCTGCTTTTTGGTGCTCTTTTTGGCGGTGTCGGCGCTGTTGCCTCCAAGTACCTTGTTAAGCAGCTTGTCGGCCTGCTTGTTGATCTCCTTGGTGGCCTCGGCCTTTACCTTGTCCTGAACGGCCTCCTTTACCTCGTTCTGAAGCGGCTTGCCGTTGGCGCTGGCTACGTTGATGAGCTTAAGCGAGGGCTTGGCGTAGGTGCCGGTTAGGCCTAGGGTGACCTTCATGTCCTGCGATCCGGTTTCCTTGCCGAGGTATCGGCTAAGGGCGCTGGTCATCTGCTTGGTTACCGCGTTGGCGGGCACCTCCATGTCGAGGTTGTAGCTGATGTTGCCGTCGAGGGCGGTGTAGCCGCTTACGGTTGTCTTACGGCCGTTGATGGAGATGTCGAATGGCTTAACGGACATCTTGCCATCCTTAAGGGCGGCCGACATGACGATCTCCTTAAACTCGTTGAAGGCGTTGGCGGCGCTGGACTTGGTGTACTGCGACATCAGCGAGGTGAACTTGGTATCCTTAAGGGTTCCGCTAAGGAGCTTGATAAGGCCGCCTCCGTTCATGGTGGTGATCTCTGGGGCCATATCCTTGGTTAAATCGCCCTTTAGGTTGAAGTTGAGGTCCATATTTCCCATAAAGAATTGGGAGATGGGGGCGTACTTCTTAACGGTTTCGAAGGTTTCGAAGGCTTTGGGTACGGATACGGCCTTAACGATGAGGTCGAGGTCGAACTTAGGCTTCTTGACGTTGGAGTCGAAGCTACCTTTTACGTTTACCTGTCCACCGATGATGCCCATGTTGGCGTCTTTGATGGTCATTATACCGTTGGCCATGGATACGGTGGCGTTTACGTTGTCGGCAACGACGTTGTCGTAGGTAAACTTGCCGATGTGGGCCTTCATATCGAAGCTGATATTCTTAGGGATCATGGATACGGCGATGGAGGAGTCGGACTTGGTTGGCTGCGCAGCTTGCTGCTTGGCAACGGCCTCCTTGTCGGCTGGGGTCATCCACTCGTTGGCGTTAAAGGTGGGGATGTTGACGTTAAGGTTGCCCCCAAGCACGCCGTTTGGCTTAAACAGGAATCCCATGTAGTTGGTGATGCTTCCCGTTGCGGAGATGTTGCTGCTGCCTACCTTGCTCTCGAACTTGGTGAGGCTGATGGAGGCTGGGGTAAATATTACCGCTGCGCTGCTGATGCTTACGCCCTGCTTAAAGGATGGGCTGAGGAAGCTAAAGCTGGATACGTTCATGGTACCCGACGCTTTTACGTTGCTGTAGCGCTTGGCGGTAACGTCGGAAAGCTTTCCGCTGGAGGCGAGGTTGGCCTTCACCTTTCCCTTAAGGGTCATGTCCTTTAGATCGAAAATCTTGGCGATCTTTTCGAGGTCTACGCCTCCAAGGACCTTGATATCCCATGCTAGGTCTTTTATGTTGCGGATGCTGCCGCTGGCGTTAAGGTTTTCGCCGGCGAGGAGCATCTTAAAAGTGCCGATCTGAACGAGGGTGTTCTCTGCCTTTCCGGTGGTGTTGGTGGCGGTCATGGCAAAGTTGAGGTTCTCGAGCGGGGTGGGCAGCAGCTTGTTTTGAACAAAGCCGTTGGCCAGCTTGGCGCTTGCGTTGAGGATGGGGAACTCACCCGTTTTGTCGTTGTACACGCCCTTTGCGTTAAGCGCGAGGTCGAATACGCCCTTGATGGTCATGCCCTCGATGGGGAATGCGGAGGTAAGCTCGCCGAGGTTAAGGCGGGCGTTAACCTTGGCATCTACGGGGAAGTTCTTTAGGTTGGCCACCTTTAGGTACCCATCGAATGGGTTGCTGCCAATCTTAAAGGCAAAGCGGTTGATGCTGATGGCGGTGCTTGGGATGAGGCCATCCTTGTTGTCGACGTTGAGGTCGATGTTGATGTCCTTAATGGCATCGGGCACCTTGGGGTACTTGAACGAGGCGTTTTTGGCCATCAGCTTTACGCCGAAGGCAGGTAGGAGGCTATCGCGCAAGGTTCCCTTGGCGTATCCGCTAAAGTCGAACTCGCCATCGGCCTTGATGTCGCCAAAGCTCTCGGTGTATACGCCAGGAACTAGCGATAGCAGCCCCTTGAAGGAGTTGTCGAGGGCCTTGAAGCGAACGTCCATGTTTATGTTCTTTTGGGCCATTTGCACCCAGCCGTCGAAGCCGAAGTTGAAGTCGTTTATCTTAATGGAGTTGTCCTTAAAGGTGTACTTGTTGTTGTTCATGTCCATGTTTACCACGAAGTTGAAGTCGAGGGATTTGTTGGACAGGTACTCTACGCCCCCCATGGCCACGGTGGCCTTGTCGGCGGTAAGCTTGGTGGCGAGGTCGAATACGTTTTCGGCCAGGTCGCCCTTACCGGTAATGGATAGGTTTTTGACGCTGGCAAACATCTTGGATTTTTGGTCGCTGTAGATGATGTCGGCGTTTTCGAGCGAAAGCTTCTTGAGGCGGAACTTTACGGGTTTGCCCTTGGTGGTATCCTCGGGTTGGGCCGTATCGGGCTTGGCCTTGTAGATGTCGTAGTTGGCCTTGCCGTTGGGAAGGACGATTACGTTGAGCTTAGGCTCGTTGAGGATGATGCTTTTTACCTCGATTCGTCCGGCTACCAGCGCCATGACGTTTACGGTAACCTCGAGCTTTTTTAGGCGGACAAGGGTGTCGCCCTTAAACTCGTTGCGCCCGGCCACGCTCAAATCTTCGAGGGCCAAGGTGAAGTTGGGGAAGTGCCGTAGCATGCCAACGCTGAGGCCGTCTTTGGGGAATGCCACGTCGGCGTCGATATTCTCGGCGATAAATTTATCCGCAGCTTGCTTAATCGAAGGCTTAAATAGGTAGGGTAAAAACAGCACGGCTAAAAATAGCACTCCAACGAAACTGCCTAAAATGATAAGAAGCTTTTTCTTCATACTAGTAATTATTGTTTTTGATGGGTAGGCCGCTGGCATGCCTTTTTATATAATTGGAGCTTTACTACACATAACTAAAGAGATAGGTGCGTTTTGCCCAGCAGCCAGCTTACTAAACCTTAATTTTTGATGCTAATTGTTCAAAACTAGTAAAAAACGGTCAGAGTTTATAGGTCTGTAGAAAAAACTCTTGGCTACAGGTTTGGCTGCTCCGACCGTTGGCCTACCTAGCGGCTAGGGTAGGTTGATGTATCCCTTGATGCCCCATCCGCTATACTTGCCGTTTTCGAAGCTGGCAGCTACCGACACGCCACCCATCATTAGGATGTTACCTACGCCGTAGCCAACCTCGGTGTAGCATACGTTTCGTTTGGTGACGTAGCCGCCTACCGATACGTTTTCGGTAAACATCTTCTTGGATAGGAAGGGCAGGTATTTAAGCAGTAGGCCCTGCGCCTCGTAGGTTGCGTGCCCCTCGGCGTACGACTTTGGAGTGGCGTACTTGTAGTACGGCATCAGGATAAAGGCGTTTTCGGAGGTGGTAAATCCAAATGGAATGTATACCGTGTTGGGGTGGTAGTAATCGGTAAGCTGCAGGTTGCCGCTGTTGAAGAACGTACCCGCCTTAGCGGTATACCTTAGATTGTTTATCATGTGTACGCTTACGTGCTGCTGTACGCCCAGCTCGAGCTGGGTGTGGTGGCTTACGCTTTGGTATGCGCCAACTCCCTGTTTAACCTTAAGGTTAAAGGTGGGCTTGTTGGCCGAGGTGTAGTACTTGTAGCCTCGGTAGTCGTACTTGTATCGGGGCGATGGGGTGTAGCTTACGTTTAGCAAAAGCGATGCCTGGCGGTAGGAGCTAAGGCTGCTGCCATCGTCGAATAGGTTGCTTGGCTTGTTGGAGTCGTAAACCGCATTCTTGTAGAGGAACGAGAAGTTGGTTTGGTTATCGAGCAAGGTATAGCTGTTAAAGGTGCTACCCAACTTTACGTTTAGGCCGTTGGCAACCTCGTACGACACTGCGGCCGAAATACCTTTGGTGTCGATAGTCTTTAGGTAGCTCTCCTTAAAGAAGAGCGCCGCTACCGTGTTGGGAAGTTTGTCTATAGGGCGTTCGGGATTGAGGTCGGTGGTGGCGATACTTCCTGTTACGGTGAAGTAGCCCTTATGTCGGGGGGAAAAGTCGTAGCGCAGGCCGGCGTTGCCCATTGCCGTTTTTCGGGCAAAGGAGTACATCGGTTTTACGGCAATGTTGAGGCGGTGGTTGGTGTCTAGCATGGTTTGGAACTCGAACTTGTTGGCAAGGGTAAACCCGTCAACAGGGGTAAAGTAGCTGGAGTTGCCAAACACAAAGCCGGTGGCACCTACGCTTGTTGAGCCCTTTTGGTATATGGTTCCGCCTATAAGGGCAGAGCTGGCGCTCCATTTAACCTTGTTCTTGGTGGTGTCTACGGGTGCGGCAACGCCTTTGGGTATTTTGGCGCTTATGGAGTCGGACTCGTGGCTGTACTTTATCTCTTCGTCTGATAGAGGAATGGGGCGTACCTGATTCCAGAAGGTGGAGTCTTGGGTGTTGAAGAGGGAATCTTTAACAACCTTCATGCTGCTTTCCTCGAGGTTGGTTAGCGTGTCATCGAGCTCCTCCTTCTTTTCGATAAGGGCGGTCATTTGTCGCATTTCCTTCATCGAGAGGTTGTCTTTGCTGGAGAGCTCCTCTATTTTTTTCTCGATGGTCTCCCTTTTTTGAACCTCCTTCTTGCTTATCTTTTTTGTCTTTTTTGTGGCAGCAGCTACCACCTTAGGAGCGGCAGCACCCTTCGTTTCGACAGAGGTGTACTTGGCGGATGATGTCATGGCAAAACCGAAAATGTTGCCCATGATGTTGCCGCTCATCTTTGACGAAATGGTGGTTGGCATTGGAATGGTGCCGTTTATCATTTCGTAGCTTATCGAGAAAACGTACTTAATACCGGTGTTGGTGGTTGTTAGCTCGGCGTTGGTTATGTTGTAAACATTGTCTACGATGTACAATGTGCCGCTATAGTAGGATCCGACACTTTTTCGTGGGGAGAATGCTATTTTGTAGGTGGTGTTACCGTTCTGCTGCGACGAGCCAACCAACTGAAACTTGTAGAAGGTAAAGGCCGAGCGTCCTAAAGGAGAGGCTGCGCCAAAGAAGGTTTCGTTGTAAATGTTGTTGCGGTATATGCTAAGGCCGGGGATGCTAAAGTCATCATCGGGGAAGTTGGTACGCATGGAAATGGTTTTCTGCGTGTACTGGTTGGGTGTTTTGTAGGAGAGCTTATTTACGATCTCCATGGTGTAGGTTTTTCCTTCGACAGGTAACTTTTGCTCTTTAGGAACCAACCACTTAACAATTTTGGAGAATTTGGTAATCTTCAGGTTGGTTTTAAAGTAGACATCGGAAGTGTAAGACGAGAGCTTGCTCTTGAATATTTGTCCGTTGGTAATGGCCTTTCTCATTATTCTATCGGCAGGATTGTCTTTGCTGGAGACAACCACCTCCTTTAGCTCGTAGGTTGCATCTTCGAGCGTTACATTTAGCGTAACCGCCTTATCGTCTACTTGGATGGACCTGTTTTGAGGCTTGTACCCAATTGCCTGAAAGTTTATGTTGTAGCTTCCGGGCTTGAGCTTGAGTATGTAGCTTCCTTTTTCGCTGGTTGGAGCTCCTTGCATTATCTCCTTTATATATACCGATGCAAAAGGAATTGGTTCGCCTTTGGAGTTGGAAACCTTGCCAAGAACCTGTCCGTTGGCTTTTAAGGAGAAAACAGCTGCTGCTATGCTAAGTAGTGCATATGTGGTGTTTCTTGTAATTCTCATACTGTTTTTAAGTAGTTGTATTTTACGTTTTAGCAATATTTTATAAGCAATTGAATTATAAACGCAATGTTAACTTTTTTATTGCATTGATTTTTACCGCGTATCGTCTTCTGTTAAAATAATTTTCTCTTTTTAACAGAGGGAATGCGCATCTCTTTTTACATCTGAAAATACGATGTTTGGACAGGTTGTAATGGCCTTTAAAATACGCCTAGAGGCCTTTTGTGGTTTTACGTTGTTTTCTGTTTCACACAATTAAGGTTATCAGCGATTTAAACTTTATCCTTTAAGGTTTGTTAAGTAGAAAGTAAAACTTATAGGCAAACTAAAAACTACAACGCAATGCTGTTCGATATCGACCTAATCAAGAAGGTGTACGCAGCTCTTCCAGCGAAGGTAGAGCAGGCACGAGCCCTGCTGGGGCGACCACTCACGCTAACCGAGAAAATTCTTTATGCGCACATTGATGGTGCATTTCCTAAACAACCCTTAGAAAGGGGAGAATCGTATGTTGACTTTAACCCAGATCGGGTTGCCATGCAGGATGCTACTGCGCAGATGGCCCTGCTACAGTTTATGGGTGCAGGTAAAACCAAGGTGGCCGTACCTACTACTGTTCATTGCGATCACCTTATACAGGCAAAGCTAGGCGCTGAAGCCGACTTAAAAGATGCAGAAACAACAAATAAGGAAGTGTACGATTTCTTGGCCTCGGTATCCAATAAGTATGGTATTGGTTTTTGGAAGCCGGGCGCAGGTATCATTCACCAAATTGTTCTAGAAAACTACGCATTTCCAGGCGGAATGATGGTTGGAACAGATTCTCATACCGTGAATGCTGGAGGGCTAGGAATGGTTGCCATTGGCGTTGGTGGTGCTGACGCTGTTGATGTAATGGTTGGTATGCCTTGGGAGTTGAAGTTCCCGAAGCTCATAGGTGTGAAGCTGACAGGACGGATGAATGGTTGGACTTCGGCAAAGGATATCATCCTAAAGTTGGCCGGTATTCTTACTGTTGATGGAGGAACGGATGCTATTATTGAATATTTTGGAGAAGGTGCTGATTCTATTTCAGCGACCGGAAAGGGAACCATTTGTAATATGGGGGCCGAAGTTGGTGCAACAACATCAATCTTTGGATTTGATGATAGCATGGCGAGGTACCTTACAGCCACAGGACGAAAGGATGTAGCCGATTTGGCTTTTCAAATAAAGGATGATTTACGGATAGATTCTGAGGTTGCCGCAAACCCTGAAAAGTATTTCGATAGGGTTGTTGAAATTAATCTTTCGGAGTTGGAACCCTACGTGAATGGTCCGTTTACTCCAGATAAAGCGTGGCCAATTTCGCAGTTTGCACAAGCAGTTGAGGAGAATGGTTATCCAGAAAAGCTTGAGGTGGGTCTAATTGGATCTTGTACAAATTCGTCATACGAGGATATTACACGTGCGGCATCGGTTGCAGCCCAGGCCGCCCAAAAGAATATCAAGGTAAAAAGTGAATTTACAATAACTCCTGGTTCGGAGATGATTCGATATACCATGCAGCGAGATGGCCTTTTGGATGTGTTCGACAAGATAGGAGGTGTAGTTCTGGCTAATGCGTGTGGTCCATGTATCGGTCAGTGGGCGCGTCATAATGCGGATAAGGGAGAGCGGAATTCGATCATAACCTCGTTCAACCGAAATTTTGCCAAGCGAAATGATGGCAACCCCAACACCTTTGCATTTGTGGCTTCGCCCGAAATTGTAACAGCCTTGGCCGTTGCAGGCAGCTTAAAGTTTAATCCGCTTACCGATACCTTAAAAAATGAAAAGGGAGAGGATGTTCGACTTGATGAACCTCAAGGATTTGAGCTGCCCATTCGTGGTTTTGATGTTGCGGATAATGGCTATGTTGCTCCTGCTACAGATGGATCGAAAGTGGATGTTAGCATTGACTCTGCCTCTTCGAGATTGCAGGAACTTAAACCTTTTGAACCTTGGAATGGGAAAGACCTTAAAGGCCTTCGCTTACTTATTAAGGTAAAAGGTAAGTGTACGACCGATCATATTTCCATGGCTGGACCGTGGTTGAAATACCGCGGACACCTTGAGAATATTTCTCAGAATATGCTTATTGGAGCGACAAACTTCTTTAATGGTCATACGAATAGCGTTAAGAGCCAGCTAGACCATAAGTTTGTGCCAGTTCCTGATGCCGCTAAGGCCTATCGTGATGCGGGTTTCAAGTCTATAGTTATTGGAGATGAAAATTATGGCGAAGGCTCTTCGCGCGAACACGCAGCGATGGAACCTCGATATCTTGGAGTTGCTGTAATTCTAGCCAAGTCTTTTGCTCGGATACATCAAACAAACCTGAAAAAGCAGGGGGTGTTGGCCTTAACCTTTGTTGATAAATCTGATTACGATAGGGTAAGGGAGGATGATATTGTTGATATTCTTGGTCTGGAGTCTTTTCATCCATCCAAAAACTTTACAGTTGTTCTAACTCATAGAGACGGAACAACCGAATCTTTTGAGGTAGCACAAACTTACAATGAAAACCAGTTTGAATGGTTTAAGGCAGGTTCGGCACTCAATCTTATAAGAAATAGCCAAAAGTAAAATCTATTAAAACGAATAGCTATGAGCGACTTTTCTAATTGGACTCGCTTAGCCGAGCAAGCTGCTGAAATCGAAAATGATCTTTTCGTAAAGTACGATGTGAAAAGAGGTCTTCGCAATGCTGATCACACGGGAGTTCTTGTTGGTTTGTCTAACATTGGATCTGTATCGGGTGTACAAAAAGTTGATGGCGTAAATGTACCTGCCCACGGAAAGCTGACGTACAGAGGTATTGACATCAAGGATTTAGCTGAAGGGTATCTGACAGAAAAGCGAAGAGGCTTTGAGGAGACCGTTTATTTGCTCCTTTTTGGAAAGCTTCCTTCAAGAGATGAACTTGAACGATTTGCAGAATACATGAAGGAGCAGCGTTCGTTGCCCGAGTATTTTACAAAAGATATAATACTCTCGTTTAGGGGTAAGGATATAATGAATATGCTTGCACGTTCGGTGTTGGCTCTTTATACAACCGATGATAATGCTGATGATATTAGTACCGAAAATATACTTCGCCAGTCGGTTAGTCTTATTGCAAAATTTCCAACGCTTATCGCACATGCTTTTCATGGTATGCGCTACCACTATATGCACAAAACGTTGGTAATTCGCCATCCTCGATTGGATTTGAGCCATGCGGAGAATTTTTTGTACATGCTCAAAGGGGCCAATAGGTATACGCCTCTAGAAGTTGAAATTCTTGACTTAGCGTTGGTTCTTCATGCCGAACATGAAGGCGGAAACAACTCATCCTTCACGGTTCACGTGGTTAGCTCTTCGCAAACCGACACCTATTCGGCTATTGCAGCAGCCATAGGTTCCCTTAAAGGGCCATTACATGGTGGGGCTAATAGCGAGGTAATGGCGATGATGGACAACATTAAGCGTAATATCAAGAATTGGGCAGATGAAAAGGAGATAGAGGAATACCTAGCAAAAATTCTTCGAAAGGAGGCCTACGATCGTTCGGGGAAAATTTACGGAATGGGACATGCTGTTTATACGCTTTCTGATCCGCGAGCTGTTGTGCTTAAGAAGAAGGCTAGAGAAGTTGCCATTGAAAAAAACAGGTTGGATGAGTATAATCTGTACGATGCAATAGAACGATTGGCTCCAAAAGTGTTCCACGAGATAAAGGGAGAAAAAGTTATCGCTCCAAATGTAGATTTTTATTCGGGCTTTGTTTACTGTATGCTCGATATTCCTGTGGCTGTTTATACGCCAATGTTTGCAATGGCTCGTATAGCAGGCTGGTGTGCTCATCGTCTAGAGGAGATGATTAGCGCCAAGCGTATAATACGTCCTGCATACAAAACACTGGCGGAAGATGCTTCGTATATTCCTTTAACCCAAAGGAAGTAACCTACTACAAGAACTATACTTTCAAAACTTCCTCTAGCAATTAAATGTAGATGAAATTTTGACGCTTAATCTAACAATGAACAACGCTTGATGGAAAAAATAAGAATGAAGACACCGCTGGTAGAGCTTGACGGTGATGAAATGACCAGAGTACTGTGGCCTCTGATAAAGGAAAAGTTGATATTGCCGTTTATCGATTTAAAGGTGGAATACTACGATTTAGGTATTCAAAATCGGGATAGGACAGACGATAGGGTTACAGTAGAGGCTGCTGAGGCAATCATTAAATATGGTGTTGGAGTAAAGAATGCAACAATTACACCGAATGCGGATAGGGTAGTGGAGTATAAGCTTAAAAAGCAGTGGAAATCTCCCAATGGAACAATTAGGGCAATGCTCGACGGGACGGTTTTTAGAAAGCCTATTATGGTGAAAAATGTTCAGCCGTCTGTGCGCTCGTGGGTGAAACCGATAGTTGTTGGACGTCATGCGTACGGAGATGTTTACCGAAATGCAGAACTCTATGTAGAAGCAGGTTGTAAGGCCGAGTTGGTAGTGACAGATGAGCATGGCGTTGAAAAACGTGAGCTAATTCATGACTTTGCAGAAGCGGGTGTAATTCAAGGTATGCACAATACGGATGCTTCCATTGCTAGTTTTGCACGTTCCTGCTTTGAGTACTCTCTTGATCAGAAAGTAGACTGCTGGTTTGCAACTAAAGACACCATCTCTAAAATCTACGACCAGCGCTTTAAGAATATCTTTGAGGAAATTTTTAACCTAGAGTATAAAGATAAGTTTAAAGCCTCTGGCATAGAGTTTTTTTACACGTTGATAGACGATGTTGTCGCTCGAATTATGAAGCATGAAGGTGGAATTCTTTGGGCCTGCAAAAACTATGACGGAGATGTTATGAGCGATATGGTTGCCTCTTCATTTGGCTCTTTGGCAATGATGACTTCTGTTTTAGTTTCGCCGAAAGGCTATTTTGAGTACGAGGCTGCTCATGGTACCGTTCAACGTCACTATTACAAGCATCTTAAAGGAGAAAAGACTTCGACAAATGCGGTAGCGCTAATCTTTGCATGGACTGGTGCCTTGGCAAAACGGGGAGAGTTGGATGGTATTCCAGAGCTTATTCTGTTTGCTCAAAAGTTGGAAAAAGCGGTTGTGCAGACGATAGAGAGCGGAGTAATGACAGGTGATCTTGCGGCCATTTGTTCTCCTCCAGCCCTAAGGGTTGTTTATTCAGAAGAGTTTTTGGACGAAATAGCAAAAAACATTTAGGAAAGAAGTTGCACAGACTTGATTTTAAAGCCTCTTTTGAGGCTTTTTTTGCACAAAAAATGGGACGTGTATGTCATGAAGAATTATAAAAGAGCTAATTTTCCAACGTTTTACATATAAGGGATTAACTAAGAGTTGATATGATTTCAAGACTACGTGTTTCCAACTATTCTGTTCGACAGAAAGTTGCGACTGTGATGTTTACAGTATTATTGGTGTTTTTTGTGCTTGTTGGGGTTGTGTTTTATTCGCAGATTAAGCGTGTCAACTATTTGAGCAGTAAGGAAAAAATCAGCGATAAAAGTTTATTAGCAACAAGTCGTATTGGTGACGAAATTCAGCATGCAACGGAGGTGCTAAATGTTTTTTCGAATACGCTTATAGGGCAATCTTCTGCGGCTCTTCCAAGCGATTCGACCATTTTAAGAGGAATGGAGGTTTTTAATAACGATCTTGCCAGCAAGACGTTATTTGTATCAGCAACTAATGCTGCTCAAGAAAAGAAGTTTTATGTTCTTAGTAATGGAAGCAAAGCCAGCATTTCTAGCGGTTTAGTCGCAGGAGTTGGTGTAAATATAGCCGATCTTAAGGGCGATAAGAAAACTCGAATTGTTGTTTCTTCTGCAGATAAGAAGGGATATCTTGCCGTGGTGAATAGCCATAAGCTGCCAGATGGGGCTTCTGTTGAATTTGGGATTCTAATCTCATTGGACAAAGTTTTAAATTCTTTCTCAGAAGCCGAATCTACACTTAAGTACATTCTTGCAAATGAATCTGACGAAGTGATGGCGTCCAATACCACTGTGGAGGTCGGTAATTCTCTAGGTTCAGCAGTTAAAGGGTTTGATAGAGGTGTTTCTATGGCATCTTTTGTTGATAAGAACCGTTATATAACGATTGGAGATGAGCGTTACATTGCTGTGGTAAATTCTTCGTTAGAAGAGAGTTTAGGTGCTAAAATGATACTGCTACTTCCTAAATCGGCAATTTTTTCAGGTGCCGGTTCTTTGCTGGTTATATTGCTAGCTGCAATACTGGGTTTGGTTATAGCCTATGTGCTAATAAATAGAATGTTCCGTAAGTTTTTTACGCCAATACAGCAGTCTATTGTGGCATTGAAAGAAATTTCAAGTGGACAGATTTCGGAAGATTTAAAGTTGCAATATGAGTTAAAGGATGAGATAGGGGAGATGACCTCTTCTATTAATGTTTTGATTGATAACCTAAACGAAACTGCGCGCTTTGCAAAAGAGATTGGCGATGGAAATTTAAGTGGAGAGTTTCGTCCTTCGAGTGACACTGATAAGCTCGGTATTGCACTACTTGGGATGCAGGAGAGCTTGGTAAAGGCTAAAAATATAGAGGAAACTCAAAAAATCGAAAGTCAGAAATCGCATTGGGCAAATGAGGGAATGGCAAATTTCTCGGAGATACTCCGTAACAACCACGATAACCTCAAGGAAATGTCGTTTGATGTTGTTAAGAATTTGGTGAAGTATGTGGATGCTATTCAAGGGGGAATTTTTGTCCTGAATGACGATAATGACGATAAGTATCTTGAGATGACGGCTTGCTTTGCCTACAATCGTCGTAAGATGCAACAAAAACGAGTAGAGTTGGAGGAAGGATTGATTGGTCGCTGTTTCTTTGAAAGACAACCAATTCTTCTGAAGGAGATGCCAAACGACTATCTTGAGATTACATCGGGATTAGGGCAGGAAAATCCAAGGAATCTTCTGCTTGTACCGCTTAAACTGAATGAGGAGGTTAATGGTGTTATTGAAATAGCCTCTTTTAAGGAGTTCGAAGAGTATCAAATTCAGTTTATAGAGAAGATAGCAGAGAGCATTTCATCAACGATAACTAGCGTTCGTGTTAATGAACGTACGTCGGCTTTGCTCGAAAGATCGCAGGTACAGGCCGAGCAAATGGCTTCGCAGGAAGAGGAAATGCGTCAGAATCTGGAGGAACTTCAGGCAACTCAAGAGGAGTTGGAGAAGAGGGCTCGTGAAAATGACAACATCACAAAGGCGCTTGAAAAGGAAAAATACTTATTGGATGCCCTCCTTTCTAGTATTCCCGATTTCATTTACTTTAAAGATGAGGAATGTAAGTTTATTCGAGTGAGTGAGTCTATGGCTCCGCTATTTAAAGTTGGTTGCGCAGCCGAGCTGGTTGGTAAGTCCGACTTTGACTTTCACTCTGCCGAACATGCCAATAAGTCTTACCAAGAAGAAATGGAGATTGTTAGAACAGGTAAGAAAATTATCAATGAGGTGGTTCGCGAACGTTGGGATGATGGACGCGAGCAGTGGGTTTCTACAACCAAAATGCCTCTAGTTGCTACCGATGGTAAGATTGTTGGATCTTTCGGTATCTCAAAGGTTATTACCGATATTAAGATGCTGGAGATGGAACTTCAAACTCAGAATGAAGAGATGAAGGCTAATTTGGCGCAAATGGAGCAGGCTACTGTTGATGCCGATAACATTAAAACGATGTACTCAAATATAATAGATAACTTACCTTTAAAAGTTTTTGTTAAAGACAGGGACGGAAAATTGGTTGTTATCAATTCGGCGGTTGCCCATGCTCATGGCCTTAATCCAGAAGAACTTTTAGGTAAGAGCGATTTTGATTTTTACGATTACGACACTGCAAAAGGAATATACGATTCGGAGCTTGAAGTTATTGAAGGGAAAGAAAAATCGTATGTTCATGAGGAGCATTTTGATGGTACTACTAGAATTCTTAAAACAACCAAAATGCCGTTCTTTATTGACACGAAGCAGGAAAAAGGATTGCTGGGAGTTCAGGTTGATGTATCTGAGTTTGCTAAGATCAAGGAGAATCACGAGGCTTAAAATATTAGCTACATTTATAGGAAAAGGGGACGGAGTTGCGGTCCCCTTTTCTATTTTAGTATTTTAAAGAGAGAAACTATGAATGTAGATGTTGTATTGCATGCTGGATTGCTTCCGGATTATGATTTGAAGGGCAAAACGGTGGTGGTTATTGATGCATTTAGAGCCACAAGCGTTATTGTTGAAGGCCTGTACAATGGAGGAGCTTCGTTTGTACCTGTCGAATCTGTTGATGAAGCGAGAAGCGCAAAAGAGCAAAACGCTGAAATTCTCATTGGAGGGGAAAGAGATGGGGTTGTTATTGATGGCTTTGATCTGGATAACTCACCCCTGAGCTACATCCCCGAAAAGGTGGCTGGTAAGGAAATTTGGATAACGACCACCAATGGAACTCGAGCATTGAAAGGGGCTATTGCTGCTTCACAGATATATGTGGGAGCTTTTTTGAACCTGTTTGCGGTAGCAAGGCAGGTTGTTGGTGCTAATGACGTAGTTTTTGTGTGCAGCGGGTCGGAAAATCAGATCTCTTTGGAGGATTCGGTGTGTGCAGGAGGTATATTATACGAAATGGAGCTATTAGCGTCCATCACCTATTCTGATGCAGCTTATATGCTGAAATCTCTTTATACTGCAAATAGGCAAAATCTGAAAGAATTTTTATCGAAGGGTACTCACTACCAATATTTGGCCGATAAGGGTTTTATAGCCGATATTGATTTTTGCTTGCAGGTAAATAAGCGTAATGTTGTCCCATCTTTTGATGGAACAACAATTAGAGTATGACGTTATTCGAACTCGCGAAGTGCTTTGGCAAAAAGGTCGTTGACTGCAGCCTGATAGTTGTTAGCAGTGCCCGCCTTAACGGCTTTTTTTACCATTTGCCTCAGTTCGGGTTGGAAAATGGCTTCGAAGTAGTCCCAGTAGGGTTTTATTTTATGCATTAAATGGCTTTGGCCGCTCAGCGTTTCTGAAAATTCAGCATAAAGCTCGTTGTGCGTTTGCTTTATAGCAGCGGCAATTTCTTTTCTACTCCTATTGGAGTTTTCTTCAATCGATTTGAATATTAAAGGGTTTGATATTGCAGCACGCCCAATCATCCAAGAATCAACAAAGGGAAATTTGCTTTTTAATGATTCAAATCCTTCGAGGCTTGTAATATCTCCGCTGTAGCAAACCTTGGCCTTGAGCGTTGGGGCTATTTTGCCGAATGATTCAAGGTCAACCTCTCCTTTGTATTGCTGCTTGCCATTTCGAGGGTGAATAATAACCTCTTCGAGATCGTACTTGTTTAGTATTGGGATAACGGCTTCTATTTCATCATTATTAATCCATCCAAGCCTTATTTTTACAGATATTCTTATTCCAACCTGAAGGGCTGCTGCTAGTATTTCATCTATCTTTTCGGGGAATGGAATTAACCCGCTGCCCATTTGCTTGTTGGCTACCGGAGGGAAGGGGCAGCCCATGTTGATATTTGCTTCTTCGAACCCTAGCTCCTTAAACCGATCTAAAACGGCCACAATTTCGGAAGGGGTGCTTCCTAGCACTTGAGGAATTAGCTGTTGCTGTTTTCCTACAGACCTTACAATGTCTTTCATCACCTTTTCACCCTCTTTGCGATAGCGTTTGGCATCAACAAAAGGGCTAAACACCTTATCAACATTGCCGTTATTACGTACAATTATTTCTCTGAAAGTGCTATTGGTGAAGCCTTGAATTGGGGCAAGGTATAGCTTCATACTTGTTACTGGTATTGAATTTTATGTTTTACAAATTTATGCCTAAAAAGGAAACTTATTGATACTCCCATAAATATTATGCAAGAAATAGTCATGGTTGTTTTAAGACCGATGTGCTGTGCTGCAAAGCCAAGAATAAGGCTTCCGATGGGCGTTAATCCCAGGAATGAAACATTGTAAAGAGAAACCATCCGTCCTCGATACTCGCTTTTAGCAAATACTTGTATAATGGTGTTCGATGAAGCAAACTGGTTTATCATTCCAAATCCAGCAATGGCTAGCGCAAGGTAGGCTACATAGAGGAGGCTAGAGTTGGAAAAAAGAATAATTCCTCCGCTGAGCATAATGCCCGCAATTCCAATCATCTTAACCAATTTCAACGGATTGCTGATTTGTCCAAGTATAATTGCTCCAATAAGTGCTCCTAATCCAAACATCCCTGAAAAAACACCAAGGGTTTCGGAGTTGCCATGAAAAATGTCTTTAGCGTATGCCGGCATAAAGCTCTGAATGGGGAGGCATAGCAGGCTGCTTAAAAATACAATCAGAAAGATCTTTTTAAAACCAGCATTGCTTCGAGCATACCTGATTCCATCTGTCAGCTCATTAAGTATTGCTTTGGGGCTAAAATTGTTATTTTTATTAGGTTTTATCTCTATTTTAAGCGTTAAAAGAGAGATGATAATACCTAGGAAGCTAAGGCTGTTTATTAGAAAGCATATCCCTTCTCCAAATTGTGCTATTAAAAAGCCGGCGATAGCAGGGCCAACAAGTCTTGAGGTATTAACCATAATCGAATTTAGAGCGACAGCATTGGAGAGGTGCTCCTTTTGTTCTAGCAGATCCGAAAGGATTGAATGCCGAAAGGGGGTGTCAAAGGCAACTATAATGCCATTTATGACCGAAAGTAGGATGATAAACCAGACTGTAATGGTGTTGGTAAGCGTGAGTATTGCGAAAAGTAGCGCATTAGACATCATTACGGTTTGGGTAATGAGCATTACCTTCTTTCGATTTAGCTTATCAGCATATACCCCAGCAAAAGGGGTGACCAGTAGTGACGGGATTTGAGAGCTAAAACTAACAACGCCAAGAAGGGCTATTGATCCTGTGAGGCGATACACAAGCCAACCCATTGCAATATTCTGAATCCAAGAACCAATAAAGGAGGTTGTTTGTCCGATGAAAAATTTGCGAAAGTTGGGTGACCTGAGCGAGATAAATCCGGCTTTTAACTTATTGTAGGTGTGCGATGTGATGCTTTTCTCCTGCATTTACATTCTGCGTTGGGTTCTGTTGTATGGAATCTCAAAAACGAACAAAAGTACCTTTTTTTGAGATGCAAAAGTAGTATGGCTTGTAAATTGGCCTATTATTCAGCCTGTTTCTAGTGTTGTGGCGATAGGTCAGAAAAGAAAAAAGGCATCTGTTTAGGATGCCTTAGTGATTCCGTCAGGATTCAAACCTGAAACCTTCTGATCCGTAGTCAGATGCTCTATTCAGT